>NZ_JBHVGL010000002.1:525527-560543 GCF_042800875.1 Kitasatospora sp. NPDC057595
CGACGCCCCCCCGGCCGCTTTGGGCCCCGAGCGGTTTTCGGGTAACAGTTCTGCCCCTCCTTTTTTTAGCGCGCTTTGTTTGGCGCGGGGGGGCCCTGACCCGGGCCGCTCGCGACACTCTTCGCTTTTCTGAACCCCTTCTGGGAGCAATGGAGCAACCATGGACGCCATCTCCGTCATCAGGACCAAGCGCGACCGCGGAGAGCTGAGCGACGCTCAGATCGACTGGGTCATCGACGCCTACACCCGCGGCGAGGTCGCCGACGAGCAGATGTCCGCCCTGGCCATGGCCATCCTGCTGAACGGCATGAACCCGCGCGAGATCAGCCGCTGGACGGACGCGATGATCCGCTCCGGCGTCCGGATGGACTTCTCCTCGCTGGCGCTGCCCACCAGCGACAAGCACTCCACCGGCGGCGTCGGCGACAAGATCACCCTGCCGCTCGCCCCGCTGGTCGCCGCCTGCGGCGCCGCCGTTCCGCAGCTGTCCGGCCGCGGCCTCGGCCACACCGGCGGCACCCTCGACAAGCTGGAGTCCATCCCCGGCTGGCGCGCCCTGCTCTCCAACGAGGAGATGCTGGACGTGCTGCGCTCCACCGGCGCGGTCATCTGCGCGGCCGGTGACGGCCTCGCCCCGGCCGACAAGAAGCTGTACGCGCTGCGCGACGTCACCGGCACCGTCGAGGCCATCCCGCTGATCGCCTCCTCGATCATGTCCAAGAAGATCGCCGAGGGCACCGGCGCGCTCGTGCTCGACGTGAAGGTCGGCTCCGGCGCCTTCATGAAGAACATCGACGACGCCCGCGAGCTGGCCCGCACCATGGTCGGCCTCGGCACCTCGGCCGGCGTCAACACCGTCGCCCTGCTCACCGACATGTCCACCCCGCTCGGCCTCACCGCCGGCAACGCGCTGGAGGTCCGCGAGTCGATCGAGGTGCTGGCCGGCGGCGGCCCCGCCGACGTCGTCGAGCTCACCCTCGCGCTGGCCCGCGAGATGCTGGCCGCCGCGGGCGTGCACGGCAAGGACCCGGCCGACGCGCTGCGCGACGGCTCCGCGATGGACCACTGGCGCCGCATGATCGCCGCCCAGGGCGGCGACGTCGACGCCCCGCTGCCGGTCGCCCGCGAGCAGCACGTCGTCCCCGCCCCGGCCTCGGGCGTGCTGAGCCGGCTGGACGCCTACGCGGTGGGCGTCAGCGCCTGGCGCCTCGGCGCCGGCCGCGCCCGCAAGGAGGACCCGGTGCAGGCCGGCGCCGGCGTCGAGATGCACGCCAAGCCCGGCGACACCGTGGTGGCCGGCCAGCCCCTGCTGACCCTGCACACCGACACCCCGGAGCGCTTCGACTACGCGATCGAGGCCCTCGCGGACGCCGTCGAGGTCGCCCCGGCGGGCACCCCGTTCACCCCGAACCCGATCGTCCTGGACCGCATCGCCTGACGGTCCGGGGGTCTGCTCACGTGCGCCGGATCAGGCGTACGTGAGCAGACCGCTGGTGTCGATCGTCCACGGGCCGACGGCGACCTTGTCGCCGAAGACGAACGCCTCGTGCCCGGCGGCCCGCAGCCCTTCGGTGATCGGCCGGTACCACCAACCGCCGTGCAGGGCGCCGGGGATGAGGACGAAGGTGGCCATGGTGGGTTCCTCTGTCCGTGCGGTACCGGTGGGACACGAACGAAACTACGGCGGATACCTGACAGCCAGCATCAGGTATCCGCCGGTCCACGATCCTCGGTACGGCGCTCGATCTCCCGTAGGTCCAGCCCCGCTTCGTCGGCGAGCGAGCGCAGGAAGTCCTGGCCGCTCCCGAACACCTCGCCGCGTTCTCCCCGGCCGAGGGCCTGGTCGACCTCGGCCTCTTTGCTCTGCCAGGCCGCAGTCCGGAACCAGCTCTGGTCCTCCGCAGCAGCGGAGACCGACTCCTGATCCTCCACGGGGAGAAGCTATCGCGCGGAAAGCCTGCCCGGCAGGGCCTCCGTGCGGCGGGCGGTGTGGGCCTGGCGGGTGGCGTAGAGGGTGACGGCGGCGGCGAGGGTCATGGCGGCGAGGCCGATGGTGGCGGCGCCGGGCCAGCCGGTGGCGTGGTAGGCGTCGGCGCCGGTGGTGCCGCCGAGGCTGTTGCCCAGGTAGTAGGCGATCAGGTAGAGCGCGGAGGCCTGGGCGCGGCCCTCGGTGGCGGTGCGGCCGACGGCGGAGGACGCGGTGGCGTGGCCGGCGAAGAAGCCGGCGGTGATCAGTACCAGGCCGAGCAGGGCGAGGGCCAGGGAGTCGGCGAGCGAGAGCAGCAGCCCGAGGGCGGTGGTGCCGATCGCGGCGTACAGCGCCCCGCGGCGGCCGAGCCGGGCGGAGAGGCGGCCCGCGGCGGCCGAGGTGCCGGTGCCGACCAGGTAGACCACGAAGATCGAGGCGGCGACCGACTCCGGCAGGTGGAAGGGCGCGGCGATCAGCCGGTAGCCGACGGTGTTGTAGACCGCGCCGAACACGGCCATGAACAGCAGCCCCAGCGCGTACAGCCGCAGCAGCAGCGGGTTGCGCAGGTGGCGGCCGACGGTGCGGGCGAGGGCGCGGGCGTCCACCGGGGCCGGGGTGAAGTGCCGGGCGGCGGGGATCAGCAGCCGGAACGCGAGGGTGGCGAGCAGCGCGAGGACGGCGGAGGCGGCGAGCCCCCAGCGCCAGCCGAGGCCGGCCGCGACCCAGCCGGAGAGCAGCCGCCCGCCCATGCCGCCGATGCTGTTGCCCGCCACGTACAGGCCCATCGCGGAGGCCAGTGCCGAGGGGTGCACCTCCTCGGCGAGGTAGGCCATCGCGGTGGCGGGCAGTCCGGCGAGCGCGGCGCCCTGGAGGACGCGCAGCACGACCAGGGTGGTGAGGTCCGGCGCGAAGGGCAGCGCGAGCGCGAGGGCGGAGGCGGCGAGGGTGGAGGCCGTCATCACGGCGGTGCGCCCGTACCGGTCGGAGAGCGCGCTCGCGGGGAGCAGGGCGAGTGCCAGGCCGAGGGTGGCGGCGGAGGCCGTCCAGCTGGCCTGCCCGGGGGTGAGGCCGAGGTCGTCCGAGAGGACCGGCAGCAGGCCCTGGGTGGAGTAGAGGAGGACGAAGGTCGCGACGCCGGCGGCGAACAGGGCGAGGTTGGCGCGGCGGAAGGAGCGTTGGCCGGGGCGGTGGCGGTCGTCCGGGGTGAGGGCGGCGGCAGGGGCGGCGTCCGGCGCGGTCGCGGACGCCCTGGTACTGGAGGGCTGCATGTCGTCGACCGTAGAACCGCCGGGCTGATGCGTCCAATGCATGAACCATCCATAATCCATACCGAAGCGCATGAGCGCAGCGTGCGGCGGACGACGGGAGCGCATGATGGCCACGGGTGCCGAGCCGGCCCGGCCCGCGGAGCTGGGACCGGACCTTCCGGCGGTGCAACTCGCCCCGCTGCTGGCCCAGTTCGCGGCGGTCGCCCGGCTGGAGCATGTGACGCAGGCGGCGGCGCTGCTGGCGATGCCGCAGCCGACGCTGTCCCGGGCGGTGGCCCGGCTGGAGGGCGAGCTGGGTGTCGACCTGCTGGCCCGTCAGGGCCGGACGGTCCGGCTGACCAGGGCGGGCCGGCTGCTGCTGGCCTCGGTGGAGCGGGCGCTGGCCGAGGTCGAGCGCGGCGTCGAGGCGGCGCGGGCGGAGGCCGATCCGGCGACCGGCCGGGTGGCGTTCGGCTTCCTGCACACCATGGGGACGGACGCGGTGCCGGCCCTGCTGCGGGACTTCCGGGCGGCGTACCCGCTGGTCCGTTTCCAGCTGGTGCAGGCCTATGTGGGCGCGATGCTGGACCGGCTGCGCGCGGGGGAGCTGGACCTGTGCCTGGTCGCGCCGGTCCCGGAGGACGATCCGGCGCTGGTCGCCCGCCGGCTGGACGAGCAGCGGCTGCACCTGGTGGTCCCGGCCGACCACCGGCTGGCCGGGCGCCGCCGGATCCGGCTGGCGGAGGTCGCCGAGGACCCGTTCGTCGGGCTGGAGCCCGGCTACGGGCTGCGGGCGATCACCGACGGCTTCTGCGCGGAGGCCGGGTTCGCGCCGCGGATCGCGTTCGAGGGCGAGGAGGCGGAGACGCTGCGCGGGCTGGTGGCGGCCGGGCTCGGGGTGGCGCTGCTGCCGCCGGCGCTGGTGCCGCGGCCGGGGGTGGTCGAGCTGGAGGTGACGGCGCCGCGGACCCGGCGGGCGATCGGCCTGGCGTGGGTGGCGGGGCGGCCGCTGACCCCGCCGGCGGCGGCGTTCCGGGACTTCGTGCTGTCGCGGCGGGGGCGGCTGCTGGCGCACGACTGAGCGCGTCGGGGGGCGCGGTGCCCGGGGGACCGGCTTGCGTGGAGGTGGACCGGCTCGTCCCTTTGGTGGAATTCCCGGTGGACATCGGATGATTCGGCCCCCTGGGCGGTGGCTTGTCTACGCGCGTAGGGGCTACACTCCCGCAATGGAGAAGCAGATCCCCGTCACCACCGCGGGCACCGGCCCCCGGATCCCCACCCCCGAGCAGATCGTCCGCGCGCCGAAGGTGCTCCTGCACGACCACCTCGACGGCGGCCTGCGCCCCGAGACCGTGGTCGAACTGGCGGCGGCCGTCGGCTACGAGGGCCTCCCGACCACCGACCCCAAGGCGCTCGGCGAGTGGTTCCGCGAGGCCGCCGACTCCGGTTCGCTGGTCCGCTACCTGGAGACCTTCGCCCACACCTGCGCCGTCATGCAGACCCGCGAGGCCCTGATCAAGGTCGCCGCCGACTGCGCCGAGGACCTCGCCGCCGACGGCGTCGTCTACGCCGAGGTCCGCTACGCCCCCGAGCAGCACCTGGAGCGCGGCCTGAGCCTGGACGAGGTCGTCGAGGCCGTCCAGGAGGGCTTCCGGCTCGGCGAGGCCAACGCCCGCGCCGCCGGCCACCGCATCCGGATCGGCACCCTGATCACCGCGATGCGGCACGCCGCGCGCTCGTCCGAGATCGCCGAGCTGGCCAACCGGCACCGCGACGGCGGCGTCGTCGGCTTCGACATCGCCGGCGCCGAGGCGGGCTACCCCCCCACCCGCCACCAGGCCGCCTTCGACTACCTCAAGGGCGAGAACAACCACTTCACCATCCACGCGGGCGAGGCCTTCGGCCTGCCGTCGATCTGGGAGGCCCTGCAGTGCTGCGGCGCCGACCGGCTCGGCCACGGTGTGCGGATCGTCGACGACATCACCGTCGAGGAGGACGGCACCGTCAAGCTGGGCCGCCTCGCCGCGTACGTGCGCGACAAGCGGGTCCCGCTGGAGATGTGCCCGACCTCCAACCTGCAGACCGGGGCCGCCACCTCGTACGCCGAGCACCCGATCGGGCTGCTCAGCCGGCTGAAGTTCCGGGTCACCGTGAACACCGACAACCGGCTGATGAGCGGCACCAGCATGAGCCGCGAGTTCGCGCACCTGGTCGAGGCCTTCGGCTACACACTGGGGGACCTGGAGTGGTTCACCGTGAACGCGATGAAGTCGGCCTTCCTGCCGTTCGACGAGCGGCTCGCGATGATCAACGACGTGATCAAGCCGGGCTACGCCGAGCTCAAGGCCGAGTGGCTGTTCAGCGTCGGCGGCTGAGTGCGCCGAAGGTGATCGGATGAACGCCGCTGTCCGCCAGGGGAGTTGGCGTTCATCTGACTTCTCGCTCGGGCGGGTGAACCGCCGTTGATCCCCGTGCGATCCGCTCACTACCGTGTGCCCGTCATTGCCGACCGGTCGTGGCGGCGGGCCCCGTCGCGTCGGCCGCGTGTGTCGGCCACCGACGAGGACCCAAGGGGACGAACCACATGAAGCAGGCCACTCTCAAGGCCGCCGGTACCGCCGCGCTCGGCATCGCCATCGCCGCGGTCGGCGCCGGCAGCGCGTCCGCCGCCCCCGCCACCGCCGCCGGTGGTCTCGGGCTCCCGACCGGTCTGCTGACCAACCCGGCCGCCACCAGCGCGCTCACCGACGCCGCCGGCAAGCTGCCGGTCGCCGACAAGGTCAGCAGCACCCTCGGCACCCTGGCCCCCAGCGCGGGTCAGGCCGCCGCCCCGGTCGCCGGCGCCGCCGCCGACCGGGCCGCCCTGCCGACCGTGCCGGGCCTCGACAAGACCCCGCTCGGCGGGCTCACCCAGGCCCTCCCGCTGCCGGGCCTCGGCGGCTGATCCGTCCGCCGCACGCCGGGGCGCCGCACGCCGGGGCGCGGCACGGCACGGCCGAAGGGGCCGCCGGCTCCCGTCGAGGAGCGGGCGGCCCCTTCGGCGTCTCACGGTTCCTGGGGCAGCAGCAGCCAGAGCGCCAGGTAGATCAGGAACTGCGGGCCGGGCAGCAGACAGGAAGCCAGGAAGATCACGCGCACGGTCCATGCCGAGAGCCCGAAGCGCTCGGCGATCCCGGCGCAGACGCCGGCGATGACGCGGTTGTGACGGGGGCGGGCGAGGCGGCTCATGGCGGACTCCGTTGCTGTGGTGACGCCGTGGTCCGGTCCCTCCGGCCGGCGTACTTCCATGCTCCGCCGCCGCCCCGCCGAAAACCTCCCCCCGCAAGGCGATCCCGCCCCTGACCTGCTTCACCGCCTGGCAGGACCCCCACTCAGGGTTCCGCTCAGGGTCGGCCCGGAGATTGCCGGCCACCCGGAGTGGGAAGTCGGCCGGTCCGACTTCCCGCGCCACGTGCGGCTACGCGCCCGGGCGGGGGCGGAAGGGGACGGTGACGTCCGAGGTGTGCTCGTGGGGCTCGGCGGTCTCGAAGTTCGGGTAGTACACCTCCCGGCTGCCGCCGTCGCGGTCGTGGCCCTGCTCCTTGACCCAGGCGCCGACGGCGTCGTGGATGGCGGCCATCGTCGCGAAGTCCTTGTGCTCCTTGGTGATCTCGGTGTACGCCTCGCGATGGGCCGGGTCGATCCGCACGGCGATGCGGCCGGTCGGCTCGACGGCGTTCAGCGTCGGGGCGCACACCTCGACCAGGCCGTCCGAGTCCTCGCCGACGTAGCCGTGGAAGATGCTGAAGATCGGCCCCGAGAGGCACGCGTCGGTCGACTTCAGGTGGGCGAGGAGCTGCTCGCCGGCCTCGTTCAGAAACGGGACGAGCGTGGCGCCCGTGACGTGCCGCTGGATGCAGAGCACCTTCTGCTCGGGAACGTCGCGTTCGGCGATCCGGTACATGGTCGAAGTCCTTCCGGTGAGTACTGAGCGGGCGTAGCCCACCGCGTAGCGGCGGGCCCTGTGCGCGGCCTCCTGCTCGCGCCAGTAGGCGCCGAGCAGGCGGGCGGACTCGTCGCCGCCGTCCGCGTCGAGGACGGCGGCGATCCGGGCCAGCGGCATGCCGACGGCGCGCAGCAGCGCGATCCGGCGGGCCCGTTCGACCTGGGCGCGGCCGTAGCGGCGGAACCCGGTGTACGGGTCGACGTGGGCGGGCGGCAGCAGCCCGCGGTCCCCGTACAGGCGCAGCGCTTTGGGGCTGAGCCTGGTCAGGGTGGCGAGCTCCCCGATGGTGATCAAGTCCTCGTGCACGGGGCCCACTCTGCTCCTTGCCCCTGGGGCAGAGGCAAACAACGGTGCGGGAGGGGTCAGCGGTAGTACGGCTCCATCGCGGCCCGGACCTCGTCGAGCAGCGCCGGGCCGTCCTGCGGTACGGGCGGTCGGCCGCTCGCGGGGCGGACGGTCAGCAGCTGCTCGCCGGAGAGGGCGAAGACGACCCGGCCGAGCCCGGCCTGCCGCAGGGCGGCCGCGCACATCGGGCACGGCTCGCAGCTGGTGTAGAGGGTGGTCGCGGCGGCGGCGTCCGGGGTCAGCTCGCGGGCCGCCCGGCGGGCGAGCTTCAGTTCGGGGTGGGCGGTGATGTCCCGGTCGGTGAGCGTGGTGTTGCGCTCCTCGGCCAGGACGGTGCCGTCCGGGGCGGCGAGCAGGGAGCCGAACGGCGGGTTGCCGTGGGCGGCGGCCTCGGCGGCGAGGGCGATGGCGCGGCGGAGGAGGGGGTGGTCGGCGGGGGTGACGGTCATCGGGGCTGTTCCGTTCGGGGCTGTTCCGTGCAGAGCGGGGCGAGCTGTTCGGCGACGGCGGCGAGGGCCTGCCGGGCGTCCTGTGGGCGGCGGGTCTCCTCCGGGTCGCCGTGGTAGGGGTCGAGGATCACGTGTGCGGCGCCCAGCAGGCGGAGTTGGGTGAGGTCGGCGGTGATCTGCTCGATCGTGCCCTCGCCGGCGAGCCGTTGCGGGCCGGCGACCGGGGCCGGGGTGAGCCTGAGGGCGATCCGGGGCGCGAAGGCGGGGACGGGGAGCGCCTGTTCGTCCGCGTACGCCCGTAGGCGGGTGGCGGCTTCGCGCAGCCAGGGCAGGGTGGGGCGCAGCGGGTGCCAGGCGTCGCCGAGATGGACGGCGCGGCGAAGCCCCGCGTCGCTGTTGCCGCCGACCCAGAGCGGGATGCGGCGGGCCGTTCCGTAGTCGGCGGTGTCCTCCCAGGCGGCGCGCAGGCGGCGCAGGTGGTCGTCGGTGAGGCGGCCACGGTGCTCGAAGGGGACGCCGAGGGCGGCGAACTCCTGCTGCGCCCAGCCGACTCCGATGCCGAGCACGAGGCGGTGGCCGCTCAGCGCGTCCAGGTTGGCGGCTGTCCGGGCGGTGAGGAGGGGGTGGCGGTAGGGGGCGACGAGGACGGTGGTGCCGAGGTGGACGCGGGTGGTGTGGGCGGCTAGCCAGGCGAGGGTGGTGAAGGGTTCGTAGAAGGGGGCGGGGTAGCGCCGGGCGACATCGGGGGTGATGGCGAGGTGGTCCGAGAGCATCAGCAGGTCGAAGCCCAGGGACTCGACGGTGCGGGCCCAGGTCAGGAGGGCTCCGGGGTCGGTGCCGGGGCCGAAGTTGGGGACGTTCACTCCGATCTTCACGTCCGGAAAGCCTAGGGAGGGAAGGTGGGTTGACTGAAGGGACATCTCCCGGTTGCGGGGTTGTTCCGCCGTGGAATCACCGGCAATCTGGGCCTATGACCGAGATTCTCGATGCGACGGACTGGGCGATCCTGGCCGAGCTCCAGGAGGACGGGCGGATCGCGTTCACCGAGCTGGCGCGGCGGGTGAACCTGAGCGCGTCGGCCACGACGGAACGGGTGCGGCGGCTGGAGACGGCGGGGGTGATCACCGGCTACCGGGCCGAGGTGGACCTGGAGCGCACGGGGTACCCGGTGACGGCGGTGGTCCGGTTGAAGTACCCGGGGCCGGCGGTGCGGCACGAGCCGCTGCGGCGGTTGCTGGAGGAGCGGTCGGAGATCCTGGAGTGCCTGCGGACGACGGGGGACGACTGCTACGTGCTGAAGATCGCCACGACGTCGATGGGGCACCTGGAGGAGATCGTCGACGAGCTGGCCCAGTTGGGGAGCACGACGACCAATCTGGTGCTGAGCCGACCGCTCGCGCCCCGGGGGCCGGCGGTGCCCCGGGTGGGGCCCTCCGAGTAATAGCAACAATGCAATGCTTCGGGGTGGGTCAGGGGTTGGAGTGCTCTTCGTCGTTGCCGTGAACCTTCAGGGCGGTGATGACGCCGGTGACAACGGTGGCGATCGCGAGGGCGAGGAGAACGGCGAAGGCCGCGCCGATCAGGAAGTTCACCGGTCCCTGAACCCTTCGCGGAGGAGTTCGAGGAGGTTGAGGAGGGTGGCGACGGAGGTGTCGCCGAAGTCGACGAGCAGACGGCCGTCGATGGTGGCGCCGTTGACGGCGGCGGAGCCCCACTGGATGCCGAACGGCTTGCCGCACTCGTGGAGTTCGCTGATCAGCGCGGTGACCTCGGGCTCGGTGTAGGTGCGCAGATAGGTGTCGTGGGGTTCGAAGGGGGCGTTCACGTGGCGGTGTCCAGCTCGAACCAGGTGACCTTGCCGGTCTTGAGAGGGTCGACGCCGAACCGGTCGGTGAGGGCGCGGACGAGGTGGAGCCCCCGACCGGAGAGCGCGAACGGGTCGGCGGAGGCGCGCAGTTCGGGCAGGTCGGGGCTGTTGTCGCAGACCGATACCCGCAGGGTGCGGGGGCCGAGGGCGGCGATGACATGGGGCGCCTGGGTGCCCGCGTGCTTCCAGGCGTTCACGAACAGCTCGTGAAGGGCGAGTTCGGCGTCCTGGACGGTGTCCGGCCGCCAGCCGGCCGAGCCGAGGAGGGTGCGCAGCTCGTGGCGGGCGACGGACCAGTCGGGTGGGGTGAGGGCACGCATGGGAAACCTCCGGGAGACGGGGAGGATTGGATCACCGGCGGAGGGGATGAGGCGTCTACTGCCGTGAAAACAGGAGTTACTGACGCTCCGTCGTGTGATCGGTGCAACACTGAGAGTAGGGGCGGGTCTGGCAGAAT
Source organism: Kitasatospora sp. NPDC057595 (assembly GCF_042800875.1). Taxonomy (NCBI): domain Bacteria; kingdom Bacillati; phylum Actinomycetota; class Actinomycetes; order Kitasatosporales; family Streptomycetaceae; genus Kitasatospora; species Kitasatospora sp. NPDC057595. The sequence continues at coordinate 535,847 of NZ_JBHVGL010000002.1, forward strand.
TGCAAGCCGATCGGGAAGTCTCCCCGGACTGACGCCGCTCATTGGTGGCGCCACACACGAGTTCTGCGCCACACTGCGCAGGCAAGGAAGGACAGCGGTGGGATACAAGGGGCCGATCAGCCAGCGGGAGCGCCGATTCGGCGACGAGTTGCAGCGTCTGCGGACGGCAGCCGGACTGTCGGCCGCGGAGGCCGGAGCGCTGGTCGGGATGCGAGGTCCGGCTGTGAGTCACACCGAGGCCGGTCGGATCACGTTGAACGCCGAACGCCTTGAGGTCTGGCTGGACGCCTACGGTTGCACCGATCCGGCGTTCCGCAGCGGACTCGCGGACATGGCGCGCAGGACGGGCAAGGGCTGGTGGAGCGAGTTCGAGGGCAAGGTCCCGGATCTGGCGCTCGACCTGGCGGAGGTCGAGGATCGGTCGGTCCGATTGACGAACTACGAGGTGCTGCACATCCCCGGGGTGCTCCAGGTGCCGGCCTATGCGGAGGCCGTCTTCGAGGGTGGCGACAACCACAAGTGGGACATCGGGGATCTGACCCGCTTCCGGTTGGCCCGACAGCGGATCCTGGATGAACGCAAGGACTTCCACTTCGTCATTCAGGAAGCCGCACTGCGCATGCGTTTCCCCGGTGACGCAGTGATGAGGGACCAACTTCAGCACTTGCTGGTCATGGCCGAGCGCCCCAACGTCACGATTCAGGTGCTGCCGTTCACCGTGGCGAAGCAGCCGCCGAGCCCAGGATCATTCCTGTTCTGTGAACCAGGCTGTCCGGAACTCTCCACGATCGTCCTGGATGGCCCCGGCCGGACCGAGCACTATGGTGATCGCGAGAGTATCGCGACATACCGCCAAAGGTTCGAACGGCTGACGGACTTGGCTCTTCCGCCCATCGATGGGCCCGGGCCTCGGCAGGGCGCGGCGACGCGCGACTCCTGGGGGATCCTCCAGCACCTGCTCTATCTGCTCCAAGCCTGAAAGGCCTGCGATGTCCGAGATCATCTGGCAGAAGTCGTCGTTCAGTGCGGGGGATGCCGAGAACGCCTGCATCGAACTTGCTTCGGGGGCCGGTGGATTCTGCTTCCTGCGCGAGTCCGATGAACCTGCCCTCGTGATGACAGTCGATATTCCCATGCTCCGCGCGCTCCTCCTCGCCACGAAGGCCGGCGAGTTCGACCACCTCACCTGATCAGTAGCCCAGTCCCGGAGGACCCCCACCGATGAACGCCAAAGCCTGGCGTATCCGGCTCATCGTTCGCACCACCCAGGTCGGCGTCATCGGCGGGACCCTCTGGGGTGCCCTGGTCGCCCTCGTCGCCTTCCGCTACACCTCGGTACCGCTCGGGGCTATGGTGGGCCTCCTCTTCGGGACCTTCGTCTCCATACCCACCGGCTCCCTGCTCTCCGCCCTCCCCAAGCGGCTCGCCTTCCACCGCTGGTCCGCGCCCGTCCTCGGCGCCCTCCTCACCGCCGCCGCCGGCTACCTCGTCCTCGCCCGCATCCTCCGCGAGCCGCACGCCCTCTTCCACCTCGGCGTCGCCCTCCTCTTCCTCCTCTCCACCACCCTCACCGCCGCCGCCTTCTTCCTCGCCGTCCGCAGCCTCCGCCGGACGTCATCGGCACCATGAGCCCCCGGTAACCCCCTGGGCTCGCCACGAAGGCGGACGAGTCCGGCCACCTCACCGGGGCATCGGCCCGCCACGCCCACGTTCCGCGTCTTCGGGCCCGACGGAAGCGGAGCAGGAAGTCGGACCCGCTGACTTCCCACTCCGTCGGTGGAGCGCTGTGGGAACGGTGACGAGCCCGCGTAGGCTTTCGTACCGCTGCACAGCCGGGGCGAGCACAGCCTGGGCCGGAACGAGCGAGAGAGGGTGCCGGGTGGAGACTCCCCGTCTGGTGGAGGTGCGCCTGACCTCCTTCAAGAGCTTCACGGGCCAGTGCCTGCCGCTTCAGGACCTGACAGTGCTGATCGGCCGCAACGGCAGCGGCAAGTCCAACGGCCTGGACGGCCTGATGGTGCTGTCCCGCCTCGCCCTGGGCGAGCCGGTGCGCGACGCGCTGGACGGGCTGCGGAGCGGAGGCGAGGAGCCCATCCGAGGCGGGGCCGAAGGGTGCGCGCCGCTGGGGGCGGACAGCTTCGCCCTCGGCTGCCGTGTGCGGTCGGGACAGGCGGTCTTCGACCTCGACGTGGAGATCGCCGTCCGCCCCGAGGTGCGGATTCTGCGGGAGACCTTGACGGCGGTGGAGGGCGCGCTCTACGGGGGCCGCCGACTCGCGCCCGGCCGCTCGTTGCTGGCCAGCGACACCCCGGACCCGAGCCGCACCGATCTCAAGGTCCGCTACTTCAACGGCTTGCGGGGTGTGGACCCGGGGGTCCCGTTCGCGGCCGACCGTCTGCTGACCAGCCAGGTCCCGGTTCGGCTCCCCGCGACCACCGAGGCGACCAAGCTCGTCCACCGTGCCGCGCAGGACGTGCTCGCGGTGCTGCGCGAGGTCTTCCTGCTGGATCCGGTGCCCCACCTCATGCGGCAGTACGTCAACGCGCGCGACACCGAACTCAGACGCAGCGCCGACAACCTCAGCGCGGTGGTGGAGCACCTGCGCGGAACCGACCGGGCGGCCTTCGGCCGGCTGACGGAGCTCGTCGCGGGGATGCCCGAGTTCCCCGTGCGCGGCATCACCAGCGTCGACACGAAGCTCGGGGACGTCCAGCTGGTGCTGCGCGAGGCCGGCTACCACGGCAAGGACCATGCCGTTCCGGCCAGGCTCCTCAGCGACGGCATGCTGCGGTTCCTGGCCTTCGGCACCGCGCTGCTGAGCGCACCCGTCGCCGACGGCGACGAGGCGCCGCTGTCGGCCCAGCGGCACCTGGTGATCGAGGAGATCGAGAACGGTCTCTACCCGACGCAGGCGGCGCGCGTGCTGCGCCTGATGAAGGAGGAGTCGGAGCGGCGCAGCATCGACGTGCTGTTCACCACGCACAGTCCGGCGCTCCTCAACTCCCTGGACGCGCAGGACCACTCGGGCGTCGTCGTGTGCAGCAGGGACCGGGACACGGGGGAGAGCACGCTGTCCCGCCTCACCGACCTGCCCGGCTACATCGACCTGCTGGCGGCCGGCGACCTGGGCGACGCGATCAGCAGGAACCGTCTCGCGGACGCCCTGCGCCCGCGAGACGGCGTGACCGACGTCGAGGACTTCCTGAGGAGCCTGTGAGTCTGTGAGTGGACAGCAGCGGTCCGGGCTCCGGCTGCCCGTCGTGGACTTCCTGGACACCTCGGTCTTCGTCGAGATCCTCGACGTGCCCCACATGAACGGCCATCGCGACGAGGTGCTCACGGCGATGAGGGCCCGGCTGGAGGCCGGGGTCCGCTTCATCCTGCCGACCGCGACGATCATCGAGACCGGCAACCACGTCTTCCAGATCAAGGAGGGTTCGGCCCGCCGCGCCCGCGCCGCGAGCTTCATGAGCCTGCTGCGCAAGACCGCGGACGGTGAGGCGCCGTGGGTGCTTCACCAGCGGACCTGGGACGGCGACTTCCTCGCCGACCTCTGCGGGGGCGGAAGCACGAACATGGACCTGGCCGAGCACGCCGTGAGGCAGCAACTCGGCGCCGGTGACCTGAGCATCGTCGCCGAACGGGACCTGTACGCCTCGCGGGTGCAGGCGGAGGTCCGGATCTGGACCTTGGAAGCGACGATGCAGACCTGGGCCGGGTTGTCCTGACCGGTGGTCAACCGCCCAGGCGGATGGCGTAGTAGGCGTGCAGGGCGGCTTCGGCGCCGGAGCCGGTGGCGGTCATGATGCGTTGGGCGCGGGGGGAGCGGAGGTCGCCGGCGGTGAGGATGCGGGGGTGCTGGCGGTCGGGTGGGCAGTAGCCGTCGGGGGCGGGGGTGAGGTCGCCGGGGAGGGCGGCCGGGCGGACGCCGAGGTTCACGAACACGGCGTCGGCCTCGAAGGTGCCCAACCCGCCCGCCGTGATGCGGCCTTCGGGGGTGGGGTGGAGGGTGAGAGCGTCGAGTTGGAGAAGGGCGACGCGCGGGTCGGCGCGGACCTCGTCGGCCTTGTAGGCGTCGGCCGGCGGGTGCGGGACGAGCAGGTCGAGCGCGGCGTCGGGGTGGGCGCGCAGCAGGGTGCCGAGGGGGCGGTCGGCGCCGAGGACGAGGGCGCGGCGGCCGGCCAGGCGGGTGGCGTCCGCCTCCCAGAGCGGCGGCGGTGCCAGGCCCGCGGCGGAGCCGAGCCAGCCGGCCTCCTCGGGACGGGCCGCCCGTACGCCGGTGGCGGCGACGGCGTAGCGGCCGCGGACGGCGGTGCCCGAGGCGAGCCGGACGGTGACGCCCTCGTCGTCGGCGCGCAGCTCCGTCGCCGGGGTGCCGAGCAGGAGGTCACAGGAGTCGGCGACCCGCCGGACGTCCGCCGCGAGGGCGTCGGCGTAGGCGGTGCCGGTGGCGAAGCCGAGGACGTTGTCCACCGCCGGGACGCGCCGCAGGGTGGCGCCCAGGCCGCGCCGTTCGACGAGCGCCGAGCGCAGTCCGACGCTCGCGGCCATCACCGCCGCCGCGCAGCCGGCCGGGCCGCCGCCGACGATCACCAGGTCGTACGGGGTGCTGGACGGCTGGGTCATCCGGGCAGCGTAGCGGCCGCCGGTCGGAAATGCCGTTGCCGGGAGGACCGGTGGCGTCCTAACCTCGCCGCAACACGTCGACGGAGACGAGTACCTCCGGGCCCCGCGAGCCGAGAGAGCCGCCGGCTGCTGTGAAGGCGGCCTCGCGTCCGGGAGGGAAGACACTCCGGAGTGCGGGGAGGAAATGCCCCGCCGGCCGGCCCCCGTCACCGGGCCGAACGAGGCCGCCGCCCGCCCCGGCGACGGCGGCGAAAGTGCGGTGGCACCGCGAGTCCCCTTCTCGCCCGCGCTCCCAAGGGATCACCACGACGCCCCCGGAGGGCCGCGATGATCCACCCCAGTACCGCCGACACCGCCCGCGTCCTGGCCGCCGAACTGCCCGGCCGGATCGGCGACACCGTCGAACTCGCCGGCTGGCTGCACCGCCGCCGCGCGCTGAAGTCCGTGACCTTCCTCGTCCTGCGCGACCGCTCGGGCCTCGCCCAGGTGGTGGCCCCCGCCGGGGCGGCCGACCTGCCCGAGGAGACGGTGCTGCGCGTGCGCGGCACCGTCACGGCCAACGCCCAGGCGCCGAACGGCGTCGAGCTGACCGGCCCGGCCGTGGAGGTGCTCGCCCGCCCCGTCGCGGCCCCGCCGTTCGACCTCTTCCGTCCGGCCGTCCCCGCCGCGCTGCCGGTCGTCCTGGACAACGCGCCCGTCGCCCTGCGCCACCCGAGGCTGGCGGCGCTGCACCGGGTCTCGGCGGCCTCCGTGCACGGCTTCCGGGCGGCGCTCGACGGCCTCGGCTTCACCGAGATCCACACGCCGAAGGTCGTCTCGTCGGCGACCGAGTCCGGCGCGAACGTCTTCGCGCTGGACTGGTTCGGGCGCGAGGCGTACCTGGCGCAGTCGCCGCAGTTCTTCAAGCAGGCGATGGTCGGGGTCTTCGAGCGGGTCTACGAGACCGGGCCGGTGTTCCGGGCCGAACCCCACGACACCGCCCGCCACCTGGCCCAGTACACCAGCCTGGACGCCGAGCTGGGCTTCGTCGCCGACCACCGGGACGTCATGGCGGTGGTGCGGGCCGCACTCGCCGGAATGGTCGAGGCGGTCGCCGAACGGGCCGGGGACGCGCTCGCGGCCTTGGGCGTCGAGCCGCCCGCCGTGCCGGAGGAGATCCCGCAGCTGCACTTCGCCGAGGCGATGCGGATGCTGGGCGCCGAGGAACCGGACCTCGCACCGGCGCACGAGCGGTGGCTCGGCGCGTGGGCGCAGCGCGAGCACGGCAGCCCGTTCCTGTTCGTGACCGGGTACCCGATGCGCAAGCGGCCGTTCTACACCCACCCCGAGCCGGGCCGGCCGGAGTACTCCAACAGCTTCGACCTGCTCTTCCGCGGACTGGAGCTGGTGACCGGCGGCCAGCGGCTGCACCGGTACGAGGACTACCTCGCGGCCCTCGCCGCCCGTGGCGAGCCGGCCGGGCCGTACGAGGGGTACCTGCGGGCCTTCGCCCACGGCATGCCGCCGCACGGCGGGTTCGCGCTCGGGCTGGAGCGCTGGACGGCGCGGCTGACGGGGGAGGAGAACGTCCGCCGCACGGCCCTCTTCCCGCGCGACGTGCACCGGCTGACGCCGTGAGGTGAGGCGTGCGGACGCCGGGTGGTGCCCCGATCCAGGACAAGGGGCACCACCCGGCGGCGGCTCAGCCCTGCTGCGGCGCCTGCGGAGCCTGGGGGGCCGGTGGGTACTGGGCCGCCTGCTGCGGGTACTGGCCGCCCTGCGGGTACTGGGCATCGGGCTGGTACGGCGAAGCGGCCGGGACCGGCGGCGCGGCCGGTGCCTGGGAGCTCGCGACCAGCGCCTTCACCGCGTTGGCTATCAGCGCCACCGGCAGGATGAACGCCTTGAAGAACAGCGTGTACGTGCCGCCCTCGAAGACGAACGCGAGGTAGTACGCGTAGCCGGTGAAGCCGAGGCCGGCGAGCAGGTTGAGGAGGCGCCAGCCGATCTTCAGGCCGCCGAGGTTGACGGCGCCGATGACCAGAAGTGCGATGCCGCTGATGGCGAGCAGCACGACGTACCAGGAGAAGAGCGGCTCGGCGTCGAAGTCGAGATTCACGAAGGTGATTCCTGTGGTTCCGGGGGGACGGGCGGACGCTCGGGGCGGACCGCCGGGGACGAGTGCGCACAGTACTGGAGGCCGCCGACATCCGTCCTCACGATTTCGTCACGGTGTCATCGCCGAATCCGTCCGGCGAACCTCCTTCCCACCCCTTGAAAACCGCTCAGGAAGCGTCCGCGCGTTCGGATATGATGCGCCCGTCGCTGGTGGTTGGGGGGCGAAGCAGCGACCCGGGTGAGAGTCCCGGAGCGGCCCCCCGCCTCGGCGAACCGCCTGCTGCCGGGTTCGTCGGGTTCGCCCGCCTTTCTTCCGTGAGGTCTCCCTTGCGTACTCAGCCCCGCAGATCCCTCGCCCTCGCCGCCGCCGCCACCCTGGTCTCGGGCGTGGCCCTGACCGCGGCCGCCCCGGGCGCTGCCGCGCTGCCGCTTTCCGGCGGAGCCACCGGGACGACGGTGCGGCAGGCGGCCCAGGGCCAGGCCACCCCCGGGCCGGCCCTCGGCCCCCAGGAGCAGCGCGGCCCGGTGACCACCACCCTCACCGCCTTCCCCACCACCCTCACCGCCGGCGGGCCGGCCGCCGAGTTCGTCGCGACCCTGCGCAACTCCGCCGACCACGCGGTCAACGTCACCACCGGCTTCACCGTCGCCGCCATCGACTCCGGCGTCCGCGAGACCCAGCTCAAGCTGGACTACCAGGCCCCCGGCGGCGGCCCCTGGAAGCCCGCCGCGCTCGGCCCGGGCGCCGCCGTCGGCGCCACCTGGGACCTCGACACCTCCGCCACCCGGCTGAGCCTGCCCGCCGGTTCCTCGGTGAGCTACCGGCTGCGGATCGCCGTCACCGCCGACGCGCCCGCCGGCCGGGCCACCGGCGGCTTCCGGGCGACGGTCTCCGACCCGACCCTGCCGCCGGAGAGCCGGATCTCCGAGGCGAACACCGCGCCCCAGGAGTTCACCACCGTCGCGGCCGCCCCCACCGGCACGCCGACGTCCGCCCCCGCGCCCGGCGTGCCGTACCTCGGCCTGGACGCGGTGCCCGCCGCCTTCATCTCCGGCGGCGAGGCCAGGCCGTTCCGGCTGACGCTCACCAACCGCAGCGGCAGGGACGTCGCGTTCCAGCCCGAAATCACCCTCCGGGGCGCAGCCCTGCCCGCCGCCGGGGCGGCCGCGCTGGACTTCCAGACCCCTGACGGCCAGTGGACGGCGGCCACCGTCGACGGCGGCCGGACGGCGGCCGGGACGGCCACGCTCGTGCTGCGCCTGCCGGACCGGGACGCCTCCCTGGTGCGGCTGCGCGACGGCGAGTCCCGGACGCTCAACGTGCGGCTGGCGTTCGGCCAGGACGTCCCGTCGGGCGTCGTGTCGGTGCAGTTCGCCGGGACCAGCCTGCCCCTCGCCGGGGGTGGCACCGGGGTGCCGGCCGCCAGCTCGTCGGTCGACGTCACCGTGGCCGCACCCGCGCCGGTCACGCCGACCGCCGCGCCGAGCCCCTCCGCCACCGACGGCGCCGCCCCGACCGTTCCCGCCGAGCCGTCGGCCACCGCGCCGAGCACGTTCGGTGGTGGCGGCCCGGCGGTCGCCCTCGCGGCGGTCACCCCGACCCCGGAGGCGAGCGGCTCGACGGCGGCCGTCCCGCCGACGCCGACCCCTCAGCCGTCGGAGGGGGCGCCCACCGCCCCGGCGCCGGCCGTCACCGTGACCGTGGCGGCCCCCGCGCCGTCCGTGGACCTCGCCTCCACCGGCGGCTCGTCCACCAACACCCCGATGGCGATCACCGGTGCCACCTCGATCGCGATGGGCATCGGTACGCTGCTGGTGGCCCACCGCCGGCAGAAGGCCCGCCCGGCCCTCGCCGCCCGTGCGCCCCGTCCGGCCGGCGGCCCGGGGACGGGTCCGGGAGCGATCCCGGGAGCGAACCCGGGAATGAACGCGGGAATGAACGCGGCCCCGCGTCCGAACCCCGCCCCGCGCCCGGTGCGCGGCCCGGCGGCGGGCCCCGGCGGGGCGACCGGACGGGGATGAGCGAGACATGACCGACCACGAGGTGCTGCACGTGTTCTGCGGCCCGGACGGCGACCACGGCAACGCGCTGGGCGTCGTGCGCGACGGCGCCGCCGTGCCCGGCGAGCGCGACCGCCAGGCGATCGCCCGGGAACTCGGCTTCAGCGAGACGGTGTTCGTCGACGATCCGGGGCGCGGCGTCATCGACATCTACACCCCGGGCCTGCGGCTGCCCTTCGCCGGCCACCCGTGCGTCGGTGCCGCCTGGCTGCTGGGCGTGGACCGGCTGGTCACCCGGGCCGGCGTGGTCGGCGTCCGGCACGACGGAGCGTTCACCCGGATCGCGGCCCCCGCCGCCTGGGCCCCGCCGCGCACGCTGCGCCGGCACGCGACGCCGGCCGAGGTGGACGCCCTGGCGGTGCCGCCGCCGGGCGAGTGGATCTACGCCTGGGCCTGGCGGGACGAGGCGGCGGGCACCGTCCGCGCCCGGGCCTTCCCGGGCCGGGACGACGGCATCGACGAGGACGAGGCCACCGGGGCGGCCGCGATCCTGCTGACCGCCGAGCTGGGCCGCGCTCTGACGATCACCCAGGGGCGCGGCTCGCAGCTCGTCACGGGCATCACACCCGACGGCCTGGTCGAGGTCGGCGGCCGGGTCCGCCGCGTGGGCTGAGCAGGGGGGCGTGGAGGAGCCGCGGTTCGACGCCGTCGTCACCCGGGTGGGCGAGCACAGGATCGCCGTCTACCAGGTGCTCCGTGCACGGGGCGAGCTGAACCTCTGGGAGATCAGGTGTCTGCTGGACCGGGTTCCGGTCCGCGTCGAGGAGCACTACCTGTCCGATGTCCGCCGGACGGCGGAGCGGCTGCGCGGGGCCGGGGCCGAGGTCGCGCTGTCCTGCCTGGAGTGCGGCCGTGCCGCCCCCGAGCCGGGGGAATCGATCGCCCCCGGGCCGTGCGAGGCCGCCGGGTGGCCGTGGTGTCCGGCGAGCGCCTCCGGGCCTCAGTGCCCGTGGCTGGAGACCGGCTCGGGGTAGACGGCGGGGACCACCGGAGCCGGAGCCGGGATCGGGGCGGAGGGCGGAGTCGGGACCCGGGGCGCCGTGGCGCGGCGCAGCAGGAAGGAGCGGCCGGCGGGGACCAGGGCGAGGTGGACGGCCGCGACGCCGACGACGGCGAGCAGGATGTGGTCCACGTTGAGCACATGGCCCGGGGCCCAGGAGGAGAGGAACTCCAGCGCGGTGGCCAGCAGGGCCGAGGCGCCGGTGGTGCGCAGGAAGGACGGCAGCCAGCGGGTGGTCAGCCGGCCTCCGGCGAACGGGAGGAAGATGCCGAGCGGGCAGAGCAGCAGCAGTTCGCCGAGCACCTGACCCCCGCTGGAGGAGCGGAGCGAGCCCAGTGGCGTCAGGTTGGCATCGTCCACCCAGGCCACCGGCAGCGGTCTCAGTACCATCCAGCCCACCAGTACCAGGTGGAGGGTGAGGCCGAGCAGACCCACCACCCGTAGTGGACGCTGGGAACGATGGACGGCCGTCGCCCGTCCGGTCTCGGTCCGCACGCCGGCACGCTCCTCACGTGGCCTGGTGCCATCTCGCTGCACGGGGGGAAGGACGTGCACCGGCGGCGTGACGGTTCCATGCCCGGTGTGAACTTCGCGCCGCGCGCCGGGAATCCGGCGGAGGCCGCGGGGGAGCCGCCCGGTGAACCGGACGGCCCCCCGCGGCCCGCGCGATCAGCGGCAGGGCGCCGTGGTGGAGGCGGTGGGCGACGGCAGCGCGCCGAACACGTTGTCCGCCGGCGGCGTCGGGGACACCACGACGGGCGACGGCGAGGCGGCCGGCTGCACGACGGGCGGCCCGGACGGCGAACCCGACGGCGAACCCGCCGGCGCACCGGCCCGCACCGTGGCGGCGTGCGCAGGCGCCTGGGCGGCCGCGCCCGCCCCCCCGGTCGGCGTGCTCGGCGCCGTGGGTATCCGCGCCACGGTCGGGCAGGCGGTCCGGCTGGCGGGCGCGCCCGCGTCCACCGGGACGGCGGTCGGACGGATGCCGCAGGCGGTGGCCAGCGCGGCCAGCCCCAGCAGCGCGGCGGCGGCGAACGGGCGTCGCGGACGGGCACCGGTCGGGCGGACACGGTTCACTGGGCACCCTCCTCGGGGGCGGTGTCGGCCGGTGGCGGAGGCGGCGGGGTCCGCGGCAGGGTCAGCGTGAACACCGCGCCGACCTCGCCGTTCGCGGCGGTGATGGTCCCCCCGTGGATCTGCGCGTTGGCCATCGCGATGGACAGGCCGAGGCCGCTGCCCTCCGAGCGCGCCCGCCCCTTGTCGGCCTTGTAGAAGCGGTCGAAGACGTGCGGCAGCACGTCCTCCGGGATGCCCGGACCGCTGTCCGACACCTCGACGACCACGTTGTCCCCGTCCTCCCGCACCCGCACCCGCACCGGCGAGCCGCCGTGCTTGAGCGCGTTGCCGATGAGGTTGGCGAAGACGACGTCCAGCCGGCGCGGGTCGACCACCGCCCGCACCCCGCGCGGCGCGTCCAGCTCGACCGCGTCGTACCAGGCCCGGCCGTCGATGCAGGACATGATCAGGTCCGCGATGTCCACCTCGTCGGCGACCAGCTTGGCCGTGCCGGCGTCGAAGCGGGTCACCTCCATCAGGTTCTCCACCAGGTCGGACAGCCGGCGGGTCTCGCTGACCACCAGCCGCACCGCCGGCTCGATCATCGGGTCCAGCGACTCCGCCTCGTCCTCCAGGATGTCCGTCACGGCGGTCATCGCGGTCAGCGGGGTGCGCAGCTCGTGCGACATGTCGGCGACGAACCGCCGGCTCTGCGCCTCCCGCGCGCTCAGCTCCTCCACCTGCTCGTGCAGCGACTCCGCGGTCCGGTTGAAGGTCCGGGCCAGATCGGCGAGTTCGTCCGAGCCGTCGACCTCCAGCCGGGTGTCCAGATGGCCCTCGCCGAGCCGCCGGGCCGCGTCGCCGAGCCGGCGCACCGGCCGCAGCACCGTCGCCGAGGCCGCCTGCGCGAGCAGCGCCGAGCCGATCAGCGCCAGCAGCGTGGCGATGGCCAGCGACCATCCGAGCGTATTGAGGTCGGCCCGCTCGTTCTCCAGCGACTTGAACATGTACGCGGTCGGGCCGGTCGGCACCACCTTGGTGCCGCCGATCACGAACGGCCGGCCATCGAGGTTCTGCCGCTGCCAGTACAGGTGGTACGTGTACGGGTTGGAGTCGGTGATCTCGCGAGGCTTGCCGACCGCGGTCTGCAGCGCCGTCGGCACATTGGCGAGCGTGTACTGCGAGGGGCTGGAGGAGGCGATGCAGTCCGGCAGGGCCGGGTCCGCGACCACCACGTCGTAGCTGAGCCCGGAGCTCGCGACGATGTTCGCCAGCGTGTTCAGGTCCTCGCAGGTGGCGTTCAGCGGCAGGTTCGACACATTGCGGGTGAGCGAGACCCGGAAGTCGTTGAGCGCGGTGTCCTGCGCGCGCTTGAGCACCGCGTCGCGGTTGAGCCAGTACGCGATGCCGGAGGCCGAGACGGCGGTGAGCAGCGCGACCGCGGCGAACACCGCGATCAGCCGCACGCGCAGCGAGCGCAGCCGTCGCCACGGGCCGGAGGAGAACCGGGCCGTCGTCTGATGGTTGGTCACGGGAGCCTGTCGTTGCGGAAGGTCAGTGCGCGCGGCGGGATATCGCCCGCGCCGGACGGGGAGCGGCGGTCACGCGGGAGGGTCCAGCCGGTAGCCGACGCCGCGCACCGTGCGGATCAGCGTCGGGGCCGAGGGCACGTCCTCGACCTTGGCCCGCAGCCGCTGGACGCAGGCGTCCACCAGCCGGGAGTCGCCCAGGTAGTCGTGCTCCCAGACCAGCCGCAGCAGCTGCTGGCGCGACAGCGCCTGCCCGGGCCGCCGGCTGAGCTCCAGCAGCAGCCGCAGCTCGGTCGGGGTGAGCTGGAGGTCCGCGCCGTCCTTGGTGACGGTCATCGCCGCCCGGTCGATCACCACGCTGCCGTAGACCGAGGAGTCGGAGTTCTCCCGCTCGCCGCGCCGCAGCACGGCCCGGATCCGGGCGTCCAGCACGCGCGGCTGCACCGGCTTGACCACGTAGTCGTCGGCACCCGACTCCAGGCCCACCACGACGTCGATGTCGTCGGAGCGGGCGGTCAGCAGGATGATCGGCAGCTGGTCGGTGCGGCGGATCCGGCGGCACACCTCGAAGCCGTCGATGCCGGGCAGCATGACGTCCAGCACGATGAGGTCCGGCCGCTGCTCCTTGAAGAGCCGCAGACCGTCCTCGCCGGAGGCGGCGGTGGCCACGCGGTGGCCCTGGCGGGTGAGGGCGAGTTCGAGGCCGGTGCGGATGGCGTCGTCGTCCTCGATCAGAAGGAGGAAAGGCACGGCCTCATTCTGGCTCACCCGGAGCGGGTAATCACCCCCCATCGACCGTCCCGGCCCCGGGCACCGCCCGCGCGGGCGGTGCCCGGGAACCGGAACGCCCGTGACCGGCGTCCGTCAACAACGGGAGCGTGTTCGGGACGAAAGGCCCGGCCCTGTGACAGCCCTGTGACAGTCGACGGACAGTGCCATCACAACCGGCGGGCAGGATTTTCGATGTCGCCGCAGGACAGCGGGCCAATCGGCCGGCCGAGGCGGCGTCAACGGAACTCGAACCGACCAAGGGGGCGCACGATGAACGCCACGCTTCAGACCCGGACCAACCCGGCTGTCCGCACCGCGCGTTCATCGGCCACCGCCTTCCTGACCCGGCCGGCGGCCGGGGCCGAGGAGAGCTCCGGTGCCGTGATCGCACGGGGGTGCGCGCACAGCACCGGTGGAAACACTGTCGTCCGCCGGGTGAGCGGCGGCGGCAGGACGGGGGAGCTGTACGGGATCGGCCACCGGGGGAACGCGGCCGACTCCGCCTCCACCTTGACGCTGCGGGGGGTCCTCCCCATCCGCGTCGAGGACAAGGACGCCCTGGGGGGGAACCGGGGCATCGGGGGGACCGGCCTGCGGAAGGCCGACTCGGGGGAGTCGGCCGGCCGCGAGGCCGCCGGTGCGACGCTGCTGCGGCTGAGCCCCGCGGCGGTGCCCGCCACCGGGGCACAGCGGACCGAGGTGCAGCGGGACGGGGCGCAGGGGGAGCGCCCCGCCGTCGCCGAGGACCACGTCACCGAGTTCACCGCGTACGTGCGCGAGCGCCGCGCCTCCCTGTACGCCACCGCCTACCACCTGACCGGCGACCGCTACGAGGCCGAGGACCTGCTGCAGAGCGCGCTCTTCAGCACCTACCGCGCCTGGGGCCGGATCACCGACAAGGCCGCGGTCGGGGGCTACCTGCGCCGCACCATGACCAACCTGCACATCTCCGCCTGGCGGCGCCGCAAGGTCAACGAGTACCCGACCGAGGAGCTGCCGGAGACGGTCGGCGACACCGACGCGATGGGCGGCACCGAGCTGCGCGCCGTGCTCTGGCAGGCGCTGGCCAAGCTGCCGGAGAACCAGCGCACCATGCTGGTGCTGCGCTACTACGAGGGCAAGACCGACCCGGAGATCGCCGACGTGCTCGGCATCAGCGTCGGCACGGTCAAGAGCAGCATCTGGCGCGCGCTGCGCCGGCTGCGCGACGACGAGCAGCTGAACACCTCGGGTGACACCCTGCGGTCGTTCGGCGAGCTGGTCGCGTAGCGGAACCGAGGCGTTCCGGCCCGCCGTGGGGGTGGGGCCGGACGGGACTCCCGTCGGGGGACGGGTAGCAGGACGGACGCGGTACGGGTGGCGCCGGCTCGGGGGAGCGGCGGCACCGGGAGGGGAACCACGGACGTCCGGGGAAGGCGGCGGGTCCGGTGCGGGGGAGACGCACCGGCCCGCCGTTCCGCGTTCCCGGCGGCGTTCCGCGTTCCCGGTGGCCGCGTCAGACCGCGGACAGCTCCCCGGCGGAGGCCGCCGCGCGGATCCGCCGTCCGGCCTCCGGCCCGGCGCACGGGTGGGCGCCCAGCGCGACCTGCCGCCCGACGATGTCCCGCTCGGCCCGCATCAGCCGCCAGCCGCGCCGCAGCAGCACCGGCAGCGACTTGCGGCCCTCGCGGACGTCCCGGCGCAGCCGCCACCAGGCGGTCGTCAGCGCGCCGTTGCGCAGGCACAGGGCGTCGCCGAGCAGCCCCCCGGCGGCGCAGTCGGCGGTGATCTCGGCGGCGAAGATGCCCTCGGCGACAAACGCGCCCGCCCCGTCGAGCTCCAGCACCCGGGTGGAGACGCGGCCGTTGTCCGGGATCGAGTACACCGGCACCTCGGCCCGGCCGGTGGTGCACAGCTCGCGGATGGCCTCGACGGCCTGCTCGCGGTGCCAGGCCAGCGGGGAGTCCCAGTCCACCGCGCCGTCGGGCAGCCGCGGCAGGCTCGGGTCGTCGCCGTCCTTGTAGAAGTCGTCGAGCTGGAGCACCGGCAGGCCGCTGCGTTCGGCGAGCGAGGACTTCCCCGATCCGGAGGGCCCGGAGAGCAGGACCACCCGGGCGCGGGCTATCGGCACAGGGTTCAGCGGGGAGTCACTCACGGGACACCAGTCTGACGCATCGGGGCCCGATGCCGAAACCGGTCGGATCCCCCGGATCCCGGGAGGAAGGATCCGGCAAGCCCCCGGAAAAGTCGACGGACCCGCGCCAGGGGGGGAGAGGCGCGGGTCCGTCCTGTGACCGTCCGGGCCCTGGGGGGGAGAGGGCACGGGGGACGGCCAGTCTGTGGAGTTGTGTCACCAACTCGCGGCCACGGAGTGCAGCCGCTGCGGGGATCCGGAGGTCAGATCCCCATCGGGTGCCAGACCGTCTTGGTCTCCAGGAAGGAGAGTAGCCGGTCCGTTCCGGGAGCATTGGTCCAGTCCTGGGCGAACGGGTCCAGCTCCGGGCGGATCACCCTCTTCAGGGTATCTGCGGCAAGCGCTTCCAGCGCGCCCGCCGCGCCGGGACCGTCGGCGGCGATCGCGCCGGTGAGGTCCAGGGCGTTGACGTCCTGGTGCGAGGCCAGGGTCGGCGCGATGTCGGCGGTCCGGCCGGACAGCAGGTTGACCACGCCGCCCGGGACGTCCGAGGTGGCCAGCACCTCGCCCAGCGACAGCGCGGGCAGCGGGGCGTCGGCCGCGGCCGCCACCACCACGGTGTTGCCGGTGGCGATGGCCGGGGCGATCACCGACACCAGGCCGAGCAGCGAGTGCCCGTACCCGGCCTGCGGGGCGACGATCCCGACCACACCGGTCGGCTCCGGGGTGGAGAGGTTGAAGTAGGGGCCGGCGACCGGGTTGGCGCCGCCCGCGATCTGGGCCACCTTGTCGGTCCAGCCCGCGTACCAGACCCAGCGGTCGATCGCCGCGTCCACCAGGGCGGCGGCCTTCTTCGGGCCGATGCCCTCGGAGAGCGCCACCTCGGCGGCGAACTGCTCGCGCCGGCCCTGCAGCATCTCGGCGACCCGGTACAGCACCTGGCCGCGGTTGTACGCGGTGGTGCCGGCCCAGCCCTTGACCGCCGCGCGGGCGGCCACGACCGCGTCGCGGGCGTCCTTGCGGGTCCCGAGCGGGGCGTTGGCCAGCCACTCGCCCTTCGCGTCCGTCACCTCGTACACCCGCCCGCTCTCGGAGCGCGGGAACTTCCCGCCGACGTACAGCTTGTAGGTCTTGAGGACATCAAGACGGCTCACGACATCAGACATCGAGGTAGGCCTCCAGACCGTGCCGGCCACCCTCGCGGCCGTAACCCGACTCCTTGTAGCCGCCGAACGGCGACGTCGGGTCGAACTTGTTGAAGGTGTTGGCCCAGACCACGCCGGCCCGGAGCCTGTTCGCGGTCCAGAGGATGCGCGAGCCCTTCTCCGTCCAGATGCCGGCGGAGAGCCCGTAGGGGGTGTTGTTGGCCTTCTCGACCGCCTCGGCGGGGGTGCGGAAGGTCAGCACCGACAGCACCGGGCCGAAGATCTCCTCCTGGGCGATCCGGTGGGCCTGGCTGACGCCGGTGAACACGGTCGGGCGGAACCAGAAGCCGGCGCCCGGCAGCTCGCAGGCGGGCGACCAGCGCTCGGCGCCCTCGGCCTCGCCGGCGTCGGCCAGCGCGGTGATCCGGGCCAGCTGCTCGGCGGAGTTGATCGCGCCGATGTCGGTGTTCTTGTCCAGCGGGTCGCCGACCCGCAGGGTGCCCATCCGGTGCTTCAGCGCGGCCAGCAGCTCGTCCTGGACCGACTCCTGGACCAGCAGGCGCGAACCCGCGCAGCAGACGTGGCCCTGGTTGAAGAAGATGCCGTTGACGATGCCCTCGACGGCCTGGTCGATCGGCGCGTCGTCGAAGACGATGTTCGCGGCCTTGCCGCCCAGCTCCAGCGACAGCTTCTTGCGGGTGCCGGCCACCTGCTTGGCGATGGCCCGGCCGACCGGGGTGGAGCCGGTGAAGGCGACCTTGTTGACGTCCGGGTGCGCGGTGAGCGCGGCGCCGGTGCGGCCGTCGCCGGTGACGATGTTGACGACGCCCTTCGGCAGACCGGCCTGGCGGCAGATCTCGGCGAAGCGCAGCGCGGTCAGCGGGGTGGTCTCGGCCGGCTTCAGCACGACCGTGTTGCCGGTGGCCAGCGCCGGGGCGATCTTCCAGGCCAGCATCAGCAGCGGGAAGTTCCACGGGATGACCTGGCCGGCCACGCCCAGCGGCTTCGGGTTCGGGCCGAAGCCGGCGTAGTCCAGCTTGTCGGCCCAGCCCGCGTAGTAGAAGAAGTGCGCGGCGACCAGCGGCAGGTCGACGTCGCGGGTCTCGCGGATCGGCTTGCCGTTGTCGATCGACTCCAGCACCGCCAGCTCGCGGCTGCGCTCCTGGATGATCCGGGCGATCCGGAACAGGTACTTGGCGCGCTCGCTGCCGGGCAGCGCCGACCAGTCGGCGAAGGCCTTGCGGGCGGCGGCGACGGCGCGGTCGACGTCCTCCTCGGTGCCCCGGGCGAACTCGGCGAGCACCTGCTCGGTGGCCGGGTTGACCGTCTTCAGCGCCTCGCTGCCCGAGGAGTCGACGAACTCGCCGCCGATGAAGTGGCCGTAGGAGGCGGCGATGTCGCCGGCCGCGGCGGGCGACTCGGGCGCCGGGGCGTACGTGAAGAGGCCGCCCGCCGGCTTCTGGGCCGCGGGCTCCTCGGTGTTCTTCTTCTTGGCCATGGTGATCAGTCCACCGTCACGTAGTCGGGGCCGGAGTACCGTCCGGTGGTCAGCTTCTGGCGCTGCATCAGCAGGTCGTTGAGCAGGCTGGAGGCGCCGAAGCGGAACCAGTGCGGGGTCAGCCAGTCGTCGCCGAGGGTCTCGTTGACCATCACCAGGTACTTCATGGCGTCCTTGGTGGTGCGGATCCCGCCGGCGGGCTTCACGCCGACCTGCACGCCGGTGGCCGCGCGGAAGTCGCGGACCGCCTCCAGCATCAGCAGGGTGACCGGCGGGGTCGCGTTGACGGCGACCTTGCCGGTGGAGGTCTTGATGAAGTCGGCGCCGGCCAGCATCGCCAGCCAGGAGACCCGGCGCACGTTGTCGTAGGTCTGCAGCTCGCCGGTCTCGAAGATCACCTTGAGGTGGGCGGCGCTGCCGTCGGGGCGGCGGCAGGCCTCCTTGACCGCGACGATCTCGTTGAAGACGTCCAGGTAGCGGCCGGAGAGGAAGGCCCCCCGGTCGATGACCATGTCGATCTCGTCGGCGCCCGCGGCGACCGCGTCGGCGGTGTCGGCGAGCTTGACCGGCAGCGCGACGCGTCCGGCCGGGAAGGCGGTGGCGACCGAGGCGACCTGGATGCCGGTGCCCCGCAGCGCCTCCTTCGCGGTGGCGACCATGTCCGGGTAGACGCAGATCGCGGCGACGCGGGGGGTGCCCGGGTCGGTCGGGTCGGGGTTCCTGCCCTTGGCGCACAGCGCGCGCACCTTGCCGACCGTGTCCGCGCCCTCCAGCGTGGTCAGGTCGATCATCGAGATGGCCAGGTCGATGGCGTACGCCTTGGCCGTGGTCTTGATCGAGCGGGTACCGAGAGTGGCGGCACGCGCCTCCAGGCCGACCTGGTCGACACCGGGCAGGCCGTGCAGGAAGCGGCGGAGCGAGGCCTCGGACGCAGCGACGTCCGCGAGACCGCTGCCCGCGACGCCTTGGGCGTTGGCTGCAAGAGTGGACATAGTCACCACACCAGCATATCTACGCGCGTAGTCCGCCGCTAGGCCCGGAACGCATCGATGCCGGACCGAGACCTGCGGGTGTGATCGCCGCCCCTGTGGATACCCGGGGGGATGCGGCAGAATCGTCGACATGACCGATTCCGACGGCAGGCCCCACCAGGGCCCGGCCGGCTCCGATGGTGAGCCCGTGTACGCCGACCGCGTGTACCGCTCCGTTCCCGGCGTGATCTCCGGTGTGCTGCTGCTGGCCGTGGCGGGCTGGCTGATCGGGGACGCCGCCCTCAACGGCACCGGCAAGACGCCGTGGGTGTCGCTGGCCGCCGTCCCGGTCTTCGCCCTCCCCGTGATCGCGTACACGCTGCGCCCCGCCGTCCGCGCCAACGCGCGCCGGCTGGTGGTGCGCAACCCGCTGCGCACCATCACCGCCCCCTGGGCCTCGGTCGACGCGCTGCGCGCCGGGTACTCGGTGGAGCTGCTCGCCGACGGCCGGAAGTTCCAGGTGTGGGCGGTGCCGGTGTCGCTGCGCCAGCGCAAGCGCGCGGCCCGCGCCCAGGACCGGGCCGGCCGGCCGCAGCACGCCTCCCGGCTCGGCCTGATGTTCGGCCAGGGCGGCGCCCCGTCCGGCCCCGGCGTGCAGGGCTCGTCGGACCCCACCCGGGCCTGGTCCGACCAGGTGGTCGGCATCCTCCAGGAGATGGCCGAGCGCAACGCCTCCCACCCCGACGCCACCGGGCCGGTCGAGGTCCGCTGGTGCTGGTGGATCATCGCCCCGACCCTGGCCGGGCTGGCCGCGCTGATCACGGTGATCGCGGTCTGAGCCGCCCGGACACGACGACAACGAGGAAGGGCCCGCCGGTTCGGCGGGCCCTTCTCCGTCGTCCGGACCGTCAGACGGTGATGCCGGCGGCCGCGGCCAGGTCGTGCTTGATCGTCGCGAGCAGTTCGGCGGCGCGGGTGCGGGCGCCCGCGAGGTCGGCGGCGGAGGCGACCGGGAGGACGACCTCCAGGTAGCACTTGAGCTTGGGCTCGGTGCCGGAGGGGCGGACCACGATCCGCGCCGAGCGGACGGCCTCGCCGGCCAGGTGGTAGCGCAGGCCGTCGGTGGGCGGCAGCTCGGCCGAGCCGGCGGCGAGGTCGTCGGCGCGGGTCACGGTGAGGCCGGCCAGCGCGGTGGGCGGCTGCTCGCGCAGGGTGCGCATGGCGTCGGCGATCAGGGAGAGGTCCTCGACCCGGACCGACAGCTGGTCGGTGGCGTGCAGGCCGTGCTCCAGCGCCAGGTCGTCGAGCAGGTCGCCCAGGGTGCGGCCGGACTGCTTGAGGGTGGCGGCAAGCTCGGCGACCAGCAGGGCGGCGGTGATGCCGTCCTTGTCGCGCACGCCCTGCGGGTCGACGCAGTAGCCGAGCGCCTCCTCGTAGCCGTAGCGCAGGCCCTCGGCGCGGGAGATCCACTTGAAGCCGGTGAGGGTCTCCGCGTAGCCGAGCCCGGCGGCCTCGGCGATCCGGCCGAGCAGGGTGGAGGAGACGATGGTGGTGGCGAAGGTGCCGGCAGCCTTCTTGGCGACCAGCGCGGCGCCGAGCAGCGCGCCGACCTCGTCGCCGCGCAGCATCCGCCAGCCGTTCGCGCCCTGCCCGCCGCCGGCGGCGTCGCCGTTGGCGGGGACGGCCACCGCGCAGCGGTCGGCGTCCGGGTCGTTGGCGATGACGATGTCCGGCCCGGCCGCGGCGGCGGTGCGGAAGGCGAGGTCCATCGCGCCCGGCTCCTCCGGGTTGGGGAAGGCGACGGTCGGGAAGTCCGGGTCCGGCTCGGCCTGCTCGGCGACCACGGTGGGCGCCGGGAAGCCGGCCCGGTCCATGGCGGCGAGGAAGGTGTCGCGGCCGACGCCGTGCATCGGGGTGTAGACGACGGCGAGGTCGCGGGCGCTGTGCGGGTCGACGATGGACGCGGCGCGGTCCAGGTAGGCCTCGACCACCGACTCGTCCACGGTCTCCCAGCCGCTCCCGGCGAGCGGGACCTCGGTGAGCGAGCCGATCGCGTCGATCCCGGCGGCGATGCCCGCGTCGGCCGGCGGCACGATCTGCGAGCCGTCGCCCAGGTAGACCTTGTAGCCGTTGTCCTGCGGCGGGTTGTGGCTGGCGGTGACGGTCACCCCGGCGGCCGCGCCGAGGTGGCGGACGGCGAAGGCGAGCACCGGGGTGGGCAGCGGGCGCGGGAACAGCGCGGCGCGCAGGCCGGCGCCGACGACCACGGCGGCGGTGTCGCGGGCGAAGTCGTAGGACTTGTGGCGGGCGTCGTAGCCGATCACCACGAGGTCGCCGAGCCCCTGCTGCTTGACGTAGGAGACCAGGCCGGCGGCGGCCCGGATCACCACGGCGCGGTTCATCCGCATCGGTCCGGCGCCGAGCTCGCCGCGCAGGCCGGCGGTGCCGAACTGGAGGCGGCCGGCGAAGCGCTCGGCCAGCTCGGCCCAGGCCAGCTTGGCCGTCGAATCGGCCTCGGGGCCCTCGGCGTCGGCGAGCAGCGCGGCGAGTTCCTCGCGGGTCTGCGGGTCCGGGTCCTCGGCGAGCCAGGTGCGGGCCCGGGCGAGGAGGTCGGTGGTGGTTGCCTGCGTCATGGCTGCAGCTCCATCGGGAAGTGCGTCGGTGGTCGGCCGGGGAGGGTGCCCCGGCCCGGGGCCGGTGGGACGGGCTCGGGGGAGACGGACGTGCGGAGACGGGCGCGGAGGGACGGGTCGGCGGGGGCGGCGGTGGTCGGGCGCGGTGCCCGGCCGGGACGGGACGAACCGTACGGCGCGGCGGCGGCCCGGGCGGGCCTCCGCCCGGACGGGGCGTGTCGGGCCGGGGTGTGTCCGGCCGGCGGACGCGGACGGGGCCCGCGGGCGGGCGTGATCACCCGATCACACCCGCCCCGGGCCCCGTCGCTCATGCCGTCCGTACGCGTTCCGGCGTCAGATCCGCTCCAGGACCTTGGCCAGCAGCGCGCCCATCCGCTCGGCGGAGGCCTTGCCGGCCTCCAGCACCTCGGCGTGGTTGAGCGGCTCGCCGGTCATGCCGGCGGCCAGGTTGGTGACCAGGGAGATGCCCAGCACCTCGGCGCCGGCCTCGCGGGCGGCGATGGCCTCCAGGGTGGTGGACATGCCGACCAGCTCGCCGCCGATCACCCGGGCCATGTTGACCTCGGCCGGGGTCTCGTAGTGCGGGCCGCGGAACTGGACGTAGACCGCCTCGTCGAGGCTCGGGTCGACCTCGCGGCACAGCTCGCGCAGCCGCTTGGAGTAGAGGTCGGTGAGGTCGACGAAGTTGGCGCCGACGATCGGGGAGTCGGCGGTCAGGTTGATGTGGTCGCTGATCAGGACCGGCTGGCCGGGCACCCAGGTGGGGCGCAGGCCGCCGCAGCCGTTGGTCAGCACGATGATCCCGCAGCCGGCCGCGGCGGCGGTGCGCACGCCGTGGACGACGGTGGCGACGCCGTGGCCCTCGTAGTAGTGGTTGCGGCCGAGGAAGATCAGGGCGCGCTTCTCGCCGATCTTCACCGAGCGGATCGTGCCGGCGTGGCCGGCCACGGCGGGGGCGGGGAAGCCCGGGAGTTCGGTGACCGGGAACTCCGCCACGGTCTCGCCGAGGGCGTCGGCGGCCGGCACCCAGCCGGAGCCCATCACCAGGGCGACGTCGTGGCGCTCGGCACCGGTCAGCTCGCGCAGGCGCGCGGCGGCGGCCTGGGCGGCGGCGTAGGGGTCGGCGGAGACGACCGACTGAGGAGATGCGTTCACGTGTCCGAGGATAGACGGGAAACGGCTACGCGCGTAGAAGTTCCTGGTGCGACGTGCCGGATCGTTACCCGGATGGCCCGAACGCACAGCTCGGGGCGCGGGCCGGGCGCGGCGCCCCGGTCCGGGCCGTGGCGGCCGGGGCGGCGGCGCGGCGCCCGGTCACAGCCGCTTCGCGCTGCGCAGGCCCTTGGCGTACATCCCGTTGTCGTCCAGCCGGGCGGTGCCGCCCTTGTCGCCGAAGGTCGGGCCGTCCGCCTCCTCGCGGCTGGAGACGTAGCGGGGGTGGCCGTCGGTGTCCAGGCCCAGGTAGATGCCGGTGTGGTCGAGCCGGGCGCCGGT
Source organism: Kitasatospora sp. NPDC057595 (assembly GCF_042800875.1). Taxonomy (NCBI): domain Bacteria; kingdom Bacillati; phylum Actinomycetota; class Actinomycetes; order Kitasatosporales; family Streptomycetaceae; genus Kitasatospora; species Kitasatospora sp. NPDC057595. The sequence goes on from NZ_JBHVGL010000002.1 coordinate 558,841, forward strand.
GCGGGCGTCGATCTCGAAGAACACCAGGTCGCCCGGGAGCAGCGGATCGGTCGAGGCCGGCCGCACGGTGGTGTCCGAGTCTGGTGCGGTGGTCAGCGGCAGCACCGGCACCCCCGGGCCCAGCCGGGCCAGGCCGTCGGCGGTGCGGGGCAGGCCGGGGCCGGACGCGTCCTTGGACAGCAGCGGGTAGCCGGACCGGTAGCCGTACACCATGCGGACGAAGCCGGAGCAGTCGAAGGCGCCGTAGCGGCTCCGGTCCGGGCGCTTGGTGACCTTGTCGGCGAAGGTGTACGGGACGCCGAGGTAGTCGAAGAAGTCGGTCTGCTCCAGGCGCAGGTCGTTGCCGGCCGAGCCGTCCGGGTTGAGCGGGCCGAACGAGGCGTCGCCCCGGAAGCGGACGCCCTTGCCGTCCTTGCCCTCCGGTGCGCCCGCCAGGTACTGGGTGGCGACGGCGAGCACGTCGTCCTCGGTGGAGCCGAGGTACTGGCCGAACCAGCCGCGGAACCAGGCCTCCTCCTGGGCCCCGGCCCGCCACGGCTGCGGCATCAGCCGCACCCAGCTGTCGCCGGTCAGCACGGCGGCGGTGGTGCCCGGTTCGGCGAAGGTGCGGCTGGGGCCGGTCAGTACGGCGGTGCGGGCGCCGTCCGTCAGGGTGGCGAGGACGCCGCCGCGCGCGTCGCGCACCACCGTCCGGTCGGGGCCGGTGAGCCGCTCGTAGCGCGGGCCGGTGGCCGCGGCGGCGGTGCCCGGGGCGGGCGAGGAGGGCGCGGCGGGCGCGGTGAGCAGCGGTGCGGTGCCGCCGACCGGGGCGGGCCCGCGCTCGCGCTCGCGCTCGCGCAGCTGGACGGTGAGGTAGCCGCCGGCGGCCAGCAGGGTGACGGCGAGGCCGCCGCTGAGCAGGGACTTCGGGGTGACGGGCATGGCGGTTCGGGTTCCTGGGGTTCGGGCGCCGGGGATCAGGTGCCGGGCAGGGCGCCGAGCAGCACGCCGGCGGTGAGCACCACGTAGGTGGCGAGGGTGACGGTCGTGGTCGCCATCAGGGTGGCCGCCCTGGGCTGGCGGACCAGCTGGTAGGCGATCAGGCCGGGGACGATGAAGCCCAGCGTCTGGTTGGCGTACAGGGTGGGCAGCTCGTGCTGGAGGACCAGCATCACAGTGGCCTGGAGCAGGACGCCGATCAGCACCACGGCGGCGAACAGCCGCTTGCCGTAGAGGATCACCAGCTTCTGGACCGCCCGGGTGGCCAGGTAGGTGAGCACGGTGACGCCGGCCACGACGGCGACCCGCTGGAGGTCCTCGACCAGGGTCAGGGCCAGCCAGCCCGGGGTGATCATGCCGCCGGGGGAGAGGTTGGTGGTCAGGTAGCAGACCAGCGAGAAGACCAGCCCGAGCGCGATGCCGAGGGCGGCGATCTCGGGGGTGAGCTCGGTGGGGATCACGGCCGGTCTCCGTAGCGGGGGTGAGGGGGGCGGTCGTACGGGTGGTGGGGGTCGGCCGGCTCGTACCAGGAGTCGGGCAGCGGTTCGGGGACGTACACCGGTTCGTACGCGGGCTGGTGGACGGGCTCGTACGCCGCCGGCTCGTACGCCGCCGGTTCGTACACCGGCTCGTACACCGGTTCGTACGCGGGCTGGTGGACGGGCTCGTACGCCGCCGGCTCGTACGCCGCCGGTTCGTACACCGGCTCGTACACCGGTTCGTAC
>NZ_JBHVGL010000002.1:560634-608517 GCF_042800875.1 Kitasatospora sp. NPDC057595
GTTCGTACGCGGGCTGGTGGGCGGCTTCCCGGCCCCCGGCCTCCGGTTCGTCGTCCGGGGCGAGCCGGGCCAGCTCCTCCAGGAGCAGCTCGCCCTGACCGTGGATGTTGCCGATCGCCACCAGCGAGGAGTCGGGGCCGAGCGCGTCCAGCAGCTCGGCGGTCAGCCGCGCCGGGTCGCGCCGGTCGCCGCCGAGGTCGACCACCCGCCCGGACCAGTCGGCCGGGATCGCGTCCCGGGCGCTCCTGGTGGGGTGGCCGATCAGGAAGACCGTGTCCGGATCGAGGTCCGGCACGATCTGACCCATCTGGCCGTTGCGTTCGACCCGGTCGGGGCGGCAGTTGACCACCACGTGCAGTGGGCGGTGGATCGCGCCCAGGCTCTCCAGCTGGCGGACGTTCATCAGCGTGGACTCGGGGTCGTTGGCGGCGAAGACGTTGGCGAAGCGCAGTCGCCTGCCGTCCGCCGTCCGGTACCGCTCGACGGAGAGCACGCCCGGGTCCGGCGGCGCCGCCCACATGCCGCGCAGCGCCGTCCGCCGGTCCACGCCGAGGAGTTCGGCGACGGCCAGCGCGATGGCCACGTTCTCCTTGAAGGTGAACCAGCTGAAGCCGCGCAGTTCCTCGTCGCTGACCGACTCCGGGTCGACCACGATCAGCTCGCAGTCCCGCTTGGCGGCCTCCTCGCGCAGGATGTGCGCGCGCTCCCGCTCGGCGGTGACGCAGACGCCCCCGACCGGCATCGAGCGCGACAGCGAGCGGGCGACGTCGTCCAGGGTGGGGCCCATCTCGGCGAGGTGGTCCTCACGGACGTTGCACAGCACGCCGATGGTGGAGCGGATCAGCTTGGTCTGGTTGACCTCCTGGAGCGCCGGCATGACGGCCATGCACTCGATCACCAGCGCGTGCGGCCGGTAGGTCGCGGCGCGGCGGACGATGCCGATCTGCTCGACCACGTTGGCGATGCCGAACTTGCGGTGGACCGGCTCCTCGGTGGCGTCCGGGTGGATGAACCGGGCCGCGGTGCCGGTGGTCTTGGCGACGGTGACCAGGCCGCCGCCGCGCAGCGCGCCCGCGCACAGCCGGGTGATCGAGCTCTTGCCGCGGATGCCGTTGACCAGCACCCGGGTGGGGATCTGGTCCAGGGCGGCGAAGTGCCGGCGCTGTTCGACGATGCCGGCCACCAGCAGGACGGCGCAGCACACCAGCAGCACGAGGTAGAGGAAGAGCACGGGTCCCTCTCAGAAGGCGGTGGCGGCGGTGGCGGGGTGCCCGGCGCGGTCGCGGTCGGCCCGTTCGCGGACGGCTCGTTCGCGGTCGGCGCGCTCCAGGTCCTGGCGGATCAGCTCCAGGCCGCGGGCGACGGCGCCGACCTCGTCGTGGTGGACGGGGTGGAGCACGGTGCGGCGGTCCCCGGCGGCCAGTGCCTCGGCGCTCGCGGCGAGCCGGCGCAGCGGCAGGCCGACGGCGACGAACAGCCAGCCGAGGCAGAGCGCGGCGGCGGTCAGGCCGAGCATGCCGGCCAGCACGGCGCGCCGGTCGGCCCGGTTCTGGTCGAGGTGCAGCCAGGACACCGGGTGGGCGGTGACGACGGACCAGCCGAGCCGGGCGACGGCGCCGCGGCCGCCGAGCGGGGCGGCGGCGAGCAGCACCGGGTCGCCGCCGGTACGCAGCACGTCGGCGGCGGCGTGCTTGGTCGCCGTGCCGCCCGTGCCGCCCGGGCCGCCCAGGCCTGCCGTGCCGCCCGGGCCGGTGACGGTGTCCAGGACGGCCCGGGCGCGGCCCTCGGGGAGTTCGCCGAAGGAGGCGTAGGCCTCGTTGGCGGCGAGCACCCGGTGGCGGTCGTCGAGCAGCCAGACCCGGCCGAGGCCGGGCCGGTCGAGCAGGCCGCCGAGGAAGTCGGTGCGGAACTCGCCCACCAGGACCGGACCGGCGGGCGCCGCCCCGTCCACGGCGGCCTCGGCGGCGTCGACGGCGTCGACGGGCGTGGCGGGGGTGTCGAGCGGCGTCCGGGCCGCGATCCGGGGCTCCTTCCCGGAGCTGTTGAGCAGCAGCACCCCGCCCGGGCCGAGCGCCCCGGGACCGGTGCGGTGCGGCTCCTCGCCGGCCCGGGCGAGCACCTCGCCGCCGGAGCCGAGCACGTACAACGCGCGGTAGCGCTCGTGCTGGGCGAGGGCGGTGCGCAGCAGCGCCTGGGCGGTGCCGACCGAGGCGGTGGCGAGTTCGGGGGCGAGCGCGCGCAGATCGGCGTAGCCCTCGTTGAGGGCCTGGCGCAGTCGGTCGGCGGCGTTGTCGGTGCGGTCCCGCTGGCCGGCCACCACCTGGGTGGGCACCCGGACCTCGCCGCCGTCGCCGCCGAGCAGCAGCAGCGGGCCGGACCAGCCGAGCACGACGGCCGCGGCCAGGCCGAGCGGCAGCGCGACCCCCGGCCGGCGCCGCCGGGGCGCGGGGGCGGCCGGCGGGCGGGCGGGGTCGCGGAGCTGAAGCCGCAGCTCCTCCAGGGCGCGGCCGATCCGCCCGGCCTCGCCGCGCCGCGGGCCGCGGACCGGGCGGTCCAGCTCGCCGCGGGTGAGCCGGCGGGCGTCCAGGAAGAGCCGCAGCACCGGGCGCTGCAGGGTGCGGTGCAGGAACAGGGCCAGGAGCAGGGCGAGCGCCAGCAGGGCGCCGGCGGCGGCCAGGCCGAGGGCCGGGTGGCGCAGACCGGCGGCCTTGCCGTCGACGCCACCGGTGGAGACGACGGTGAGCCCGAGCGCGGTGGCCGGGTCCTGCGGGTCGGCGCCGGCGACGGCGGCGTAGCCGGCCACCCGGCGCGCGCCCCGGGGGTCGGCGGCCCCGGCCAGGCTGCCGGAGACGGTTTCGCCCGGGGCGGGGGAGCGCTCGGCGACGCGTTCGGTGGCGCGGCCCCGGGCGGTGGCGACCAGCTGCCGGGCGGTCTCGTCGGGGAGGCCGGCGCCGGTGGTGTCGAGCACGGTGCCGGCGGTGTCGAGGACCTGGATGGTCTGGCCGTCGCGGGTGGCGAGGTTCGGCAGCCGCAGGTTGTCGGAGGCGACCAGCAGCGCCCGGCCGTCGTGCGCGGTGCTGACCAGCGCGAAGGTCAGCAACCGGGTGCCGGCGGCGGAGGGGACGAGCAGCGGCGCGGGCGCGGTGTCGGTGACCAGGCCGAGGTCGAGGCCGGCCAGCGGCACGGTCTCGCCGTGGGCGGCGAGCAGCCGGCCGGTGTCGGGGCGGACGATCACGGTGCCGCGCCACTTGCGGTACGCCCGGCCGAGCGCGGTGAGCACCTCGGCGGGCTCGGCGGGCGCCCGGTCGTAGCGGGCGGCGGAGCGCAGCAGGTCGGTGGTGTTCTCCCGCAGGCCCGCCCGCAGCGCCAGGGCGGTGTCCTCGGCGGCGTACTGGTGGGACTCGCGGATCGCCCGCGGGGTGTCGTCCACCCGCAGGCCGCCGACGGCCAGCGCGGTGATCGCGGCGACGGCGAGGAGCAGGACGAGCAGCAGGGCGATCGGCGGGCGGACGCCCCCGAGCAGCGGCATGTCGGCCCGGCGGCGGTAGCGGTGCTGTCGCGGCGGGGTGGGGGCCGTGCTCACGGGTGGGGCCTCGTCGGGGGAGTGCGGTCGGGTCCGGTGCGTCGGGCGGCAGTGCGCCACCCACCCCTGGAGCCCCACCGTGAACCGGGCTCGCCCGGCCGAAACCTCAAAAGCGTACGAAGCGGTTCCGTTGATCGTGTCTCGTAATGATGTCGGATGAAAGACGCTTCGATCACGATCTTTTTGATCATGGAGCGCCTGTTCTGCGGGGTATTTTCTCCTCCGTGGAGAACGTGGAAAGACGGGATGCGCGACGTGCGGTGCGATGGCCGGTCACGGTGCTGGTCGTCCTGGCGGCCCTCGCCGGCGGGCTGACCCTCGCCGCCCGGGGCTGGGCACGGGACCCGGCGGCCCCCGGCCCCACCCCCGCGGCCGGACCGCGTCCGGTGGACCTCGTCGAGCGGATCGACGCCTACACCGGCGCCTTCGCCGTCGGCGCCTACACCGCCCCGGACGCCGACCAGCGCCGGGCGGTCGCCGACGGGGTCGTCCGGACCCTCGACGGCAGGCCCGACGAGGCCGGCCGGCTGCTGGCCGGCGTCGGCTACCGGCTCACCGAGTTCACCGAGGCGGTCAGCGGCCGCCGCACCGCCGAGATCGCCGACGCCTCCGGCACCGACCCGCGCGGCTGGGGCCGGATCTACCTGGACCTCTCCACCCCGGCCGGCTGGTCCGCCCAGGTGCCGCACCCGGTCTCCGACAGCCGCACCGAGATCCTCGGCGCCGAACTCTTCCGGCAGGCACCCGGCGGCGTGCTCGTCCTCGCCGGCGCCCACCGGCGGGCCGGCGTCGACGGATCGGCGGACGTCGCCCACCGCGGCGACACCGTCTTCGCCGCGGTCGTCGAGGCGCTCACCGCCCGCGGCCTGCCCGGCCTCCAGCTGCACGGCTTCGACGAGGGCAGCCTGCCCGGCACGGACGCCGTGGTCTCCAGCGGCGCCGGGACGGCCGGCGAGGCCGCCGAACGCACCGCGGCGGCCCTGGAGGCCGCCGGCCTGGTGGTCTGCCGGCCCTGGCGGCAGAAGTGCGGACAGCTCGCGGGCACCACCAACGTCGAGGGCCGCTTCGCCGCCGGCCTCGGCGTCACCTGGCTCCACGTCGAACTCGCCAACGCGCTGCGCACCGATCCGGCCCGCCGTGCGGAGGTCGTCGCGGCCCTGGCCGCCACGGCCGGGGCCTGGTAGACCGCTCTGCTCAGCAGGGGCGGCGGCGCAGGTCGAGCACGTAGTCGTCGGGGGCGCCGGCGCTCTCCGCCGCGTCCGCGATCAGGCCCAGGTAGCGGGCCGCGGGCAGGCCGCCCTCGTAGTCGTTCAGCACGTACGTCCAGACCGGCACATCGCCGTCCAGGGTCTGCGCCCGCAGCTTGATCTTGCGGTAGATGCCGAGCTGGACGCCCTCCCAGCGGTCCAGCCCCTCCTCGTCCATCGGCGCCACGTCGTACAGCGAGACGAAGACCTGGTCCTTCTCGTCCTCCACCACCGTGGCCAGCGATCCCTCCCAGCCGAGGTGTTCGCCGCCGAAGGTCAGCCGCCAGCCGGACAGCCACCCGGTGCCGCGCAGCGGCGAGTGCGGGGCGCGGCGGGTCATCTGCCGGGCATCGAGGTTCGTGGCATACGCGGCGTAAAGGGGCATGGGGGGAAGCCTACGTTCACCGACCGATCCGACAGAAGCCCCGACCCCGGCGTGGCAGTGCTCCCGGCGTGCGGGACAATGGTTGACGTGACTCGGATCGTGATCATCGGTGGCGGACCCGGCGGCTACGAGGCGGCGCTCGTCGCCTCCCAGCTCGGCGCGGAGGTGACCGTCGTCGACCGCGACGGCCTGGGCGGATCGGCGGTGCTGACGGACTGCGTGCCGTCGAAGACGCTGATCGCGACGGCGGAGGTGATGACGACCTTCGACAGCTCGTACGAGGAACTCGGCATCATCGTCGCCGACGACACCCCCCACATCGACAGCCCGGCCCGCGTGGTCGGCGTCGACCTGGGCAAGGTGAACCGGCGTGTGAAGCGCCTGGCCATCGCCCAGTCCCACGACATCACCCAGTCCGTCACCCGGGCCGGCGTCACCGTGCTGCGCGGCCGCGGCCGGCTGGGCCCGGGCGGGCAGGCCGTGGATGGCTCCCGCGAGGTGCTGGTGGACGCGCCCGACGGCAGCGTCCAGTCGCTGCGCGCCGACGCCGTGCTGATCGCCACCGGCGCCCACCCGCGCGAACTGCCCGACGCCCAGCCCGACGGCGAGCGGATCCTCACCTGGACCCAGGTCTACGACCTGGAGGAGCTGCCCCGCGAGCTGATCGTGGTCGGCTCCGGCGTCACCGGCGCCGAGTTCGCCGGCGCCTACCAGGCGCTGGGCTCCAAGGTGACCCTGGTCTCCTCGCGCGACCGGGTGCTGCCGGGCGAGGACCCGGACGCCGCCGAGGTGCTGGAGGAGGTCTTCCGCCGCCGCGGCATGAACGTGATGGGCCGCTCGCGCGCCGAGAGCGCCAAGCGGATCGGCGACACCGTCGAGGTCACCCTCTCCGACGGCACGGTGATCGAGGGCACCCACTGCCTGATGGCGGTCGGCTCCATCCCGAACACCGCCGACATGGGCCTGGAGGAGGCCGGGGTCAAGCTCAACGACTGGGGCCAGATCCAGGTCGACCGGGTCTCCCGCACCAGCGCCCCCGGCGTGTACGCGGCCGGCGACTGCACCGGCGTCTTCATGCTCGCCTCGGTGGCGGCCATGCAGGGCCGGATCGCCATGTACCACGCGCTCGGCGACGCGGTGCAGCCGCTGAACCTCAAGACCGTGGCCTCCAACGTCTTCACCGACCCCGAGATCGCCACCGTCGGCTACACCGCCGCCGACGTGGAGTGCGGCAAGATGGACGCGGTCGAGGTCAAGCTGCCGCTGCGCGGCAACCCGCGGGCCAAGATGCAGGGCATCCGCGACGGCTTCGTGAAGCTGTTCTGCCGCCCCGGCACCGGCATCGTGGTCGGCGGCGTGGTGGTCGCCCCGCGCGCCAGCGAGCTCATCCACTCGATCTCGCTGGCGGTGGACGCCAATCTGACGGTCGAACAGGTGGCCAGCGCGTTCACCGTCTACCCGTCGGTCTCCGGCTCCACCGCCGAGGCCGCCCGCCAGCTCCACATCCGCAAGCGCGAATCGGGCGAATCCTGAGCCCAGGGCGCTCAGTTGAGGGCGGTCGCCGTTCGGCGGCCGCCCTTCGCGCGTCCCCGGACGTCACTCGGACGGCGGGCGCAGTCCCGGATCACCGACGGCGCGCATTGTACGGTCACGCGCCGCTCGGCCGTGAGCAATTCCCGCTACTAGCAGCAAACGCCTGAAAGCAGACGGTCACGCAGGTTACCGTCGGTTCTGTGTTTGCAGCAGAACGTCGCCAGTTGATCCTCGAAATGGTGCGCGCCAACGGAGCGGTCTCGCTCCGGGAGTTGGCCCGCGTCGTCCAGACCTCCGAAGTCACCGTGCGCCGCGACGTACGGGCCCTGGAGGCAGAAGGGCTCCTCGACCGCCGGCACGGCGGCGCGGTGCTCCCCGGCGGCTTCAGCCGCGAACCCGGCTACCCGCAGAAGACCCACCTGTCCGCCGCCGAGAAGAGCGCCATCGCCGATCTCGCCGCCGGTCTGGTGGAGGAGGGAGACGCGGTGGTGGTCGGTGCGGGCACCACCACCCAGGAACTCGCCCGCCGCCTCGCCCGGGTGCCCGGGCTGACCGTGGTGACCAACTCGCTGCTGGTCGCCCAGGCGCTCGCGCACGCCAACCGGGTCGAGGTGGTGATGACCGGCGGCACCCTGCGCGGCTCCAACTACGCGCTGGTGGGCAGCGGCGCCGAACAGTCGCTGCAGGGGCTGAGGGTCGGCAAGGCCTTCATCTCCGGCAGCGGGCTGACGGCCGAACGCGGGCTGTCCACCGCGAACATGCTGTCCGCGAGCGTGGACCGGGCCATGGTGCTGGCGGCCGCCGAGGTGATCGTCCTCGCCGACCACACCAAGCTCGGCGCGGCCGGCATGTTCCAGACCGTCGCCACCGAGACCATCACCCGCCTGGTCACCGACGAGCACGCCACCGCCGACGACACCACCGCCCGCGAGCTCGACGCGCTCGCCGACTGCGGCGTGCAGATCGACCTCGCCCCGCTCGGCGCCCCGCCGTCCGGCGACGCCCCGGTGCACGGGACCGGCAGCGGCCCCGTCCACCAGACCCAGCCGGGCCCGATGGCCCGCCGCGCCGTCCCGCCGCCCCCCGGCGGCGGCGCCCCGCTGCCGGGCCAGCGCCGCCCCGGCGTGCACGGCCCCGGCGGACCGGCGGGCCCGGGCGGGCCGCTCCCGGCCAGACTCGCCGAACTCGGCCTCCAGCGCGGACGCTGACCCCGCCACTCCCGCCACTCCCGCCGCACCGACGCCGGTACCTCAGTACCTCAGTACCTCAGTACCCGAACCGACCTCAGTACCCGCACCACCGCCGGAAACACGACCGGTCCGCACACCCGAAGGTGTACGGACCGGCGGCGGAACACGCGGAAAGCGTCAGTCCTTGATCTCGCAGAGCGCCGCGCCGCTGGAGACGCTCGCCCCCACCTCGGCCTTGAGGCCGACGATCGTGCCCGCCTTGTGGGCGTTCAGCGGCTGCTCCATCTTCATCGCCTCCAGGACGACGATCAGCTCGCCCTCCGCGACGACCTGGCCCTCCTCGACGGCGACCTTGACGATGGTGCCCTGCATCGGCGACGCCAGCGTGTCACCGCTGACCGCCGAACCGGCCTTCTTCGCACCCACCCGGCGCTTGGCCTTCGCGGCCCCCGCACCGGCCGCCGGAGCGGTCGAGACGCCCAGCGAGGACGGCAGCGAGACCTCGATCCGCTTGCCGCCGACCTCGACGACCACGGTCTCCCGGCCCTCGGCCTCCTCGCCGTCGCCGGCCGCACCGGCGAACGCGGGGATGGTGTTGTTGAACTCGGTCTCGATCCACCGGGTGAAGACCTTGAACGGCCCGTCACCGCCGTGCACCTCCGGCGCGAACGCCGGGTCGGTGACGACCGCCTGGTGGAACGGGATGGCCGTCGCCATGCCCTCGACCTTGAACTCCGCCAGCGCGCGCTTCGCCCGCTCCAGCGCCTGCTTGCGGTCGCGGCCGGAGACGATCAGCTTGGCCAGCAGCGAGTCCCAGGCCGGGCCGATCACCGAACCGGTCTCCACGCCCGAGTCCAGCCGGACACCCGGACCGGACGGCGGCGCGAACAGCGTCACCGTGCCCGGCGCGGGCAGGAAGTTGCGCCCCGGGTCCTCGCCGTTGATGCGGAACTCGAACGAGTGGCCGCGCACCTCCGGGTCGTCGTAGCCGAGCTCCTCGCCGTCCGCGATCCGGAACATCTCGCGGACCAGGTCGATCCCGGTGACCTCCTCGGTGACCGGGTGCTCCACCTGCAGACGGGTGTTGACCTCCAGGAAGGAGATCGTGCCGTCCAGCGCCACCAGGAACTCGCAGGTCCCGGCGCCCTCGTAGCCGGCCTCCTTGAGGATGGCCTTCGACGCGCGGTACAGCTCGGCGTTCTGCTCCGGGGTCAGGAACGGCGCGGGCGCCTCCTCGACCAGCTTCTGGTGCCGGCGCTGCAGCGAGCAGTCACGGGTCGAGACGACCACCACGTTGCCGTGCTTGTCGGCCAGGCACTGGGTCTCGACGTGCCGCGGGTTGTCCAGGTAGCGCTCGACGAAGCACTCGCCGCGCCCGAAGGCGGCGACCGCCTCGCGCACCGCGGACTCGTACAGCTCCGGGATCTCCTCCAGCGTGCGGGCGACCTTCAGGCCGCGGCCGCCGCCGCCGAACGCCGCCTTGATGGCGACCGGCAGGCCGTGCTCCCGGGCGAACGTGACGACCTCGTCGGCACCCGAGACCGGGTCCGGCGTGCCGGCGACCAGCGGGGCACCGGCGCGCTGCGCCACGTGCCGGGCGGTCACCTTGTCGCCGAGGTCGCGGATGGCCTGCGGCGGCGGGCCGATCCAGGTGAGGCCCGCGTCGATCACGGCCTGGGCGAAGTCGGCGTTCTCCGACAGGAAGCCGTAACCGGGGTGGACGGCGTCCGCGCCCGAGTCGGCGGCGGCCTGGAGGACCTTGGCGATGTCCAGGTAGCTGGTGCCGGGGGTGTCGCCGCCCAGCGCGTAAGCCTCGTCGGCCGCGCGGACGTGCAGCGCATCCCGGTCCGGCTCGGCGTAGACGGCGACGCTGGCGATACCGGCGTCCGAGCAGGCACGGGCGACGCGGACGGCGATTTCCCCGCGGTTGGCGATGAGCACCTTGCGCACTGTGGCTCCCTTCTTGAACCTCGTTGAGTTTATGGATTCCTGGGCAGTACCGGCGAGTAGCCCCAGGTTGTGAACTATCCCACACGGAGGGTGATGCGCCCGGGCGGGCGGTGGGCGGCCCGACGGGAGTCCTCGCAGGTGGTCGCGGGTGCGGTGGTGGCGGCCCGGCGCTCGCGCTCGGTGACGGGGGCGGCGTGGCGCGGTGGTGGGCTTGGCCACACCCGGGCGCGGCGCGAGCCGGGCTCAAGCACGCGCGGCGGGCGCTGGGGCCGCTTCGGCGGGCGCGGCCGGTGCGGGCGCGCCCGGCGGGGTCGGCGCGCGCTCCAGGGCCCGGGCGGTGACGTCGGCGACCTGCTCGACGACGTCGGGGCCGTAGGCGGCCGGGTTGACCACCTTGAGCAGCAGCGCGAAGGTGCCGTCGGTGCCGTACCGGCGGGCCAGCCGGCGGTGGTGGGTCACCAGGTGGCGGACCCCGGCGTGGTTGGCGATGCCGGTCTGTCCGGAGACCAGGAAGATCGGGCGGCCGCCCCCGGGGGTGGCCAGCCGGGCCAGCAGGACGTACTCGCCGGCCTGCGGGTCGGCGGCGTAGGAGCGGCCGCCGACGGTGATGGTGTTGTCCAGGACGGCGTGGCTGCTGGAGATCGCCACTCCGGGCAGGCCCCAGGCCAGGTGGGCGGCCATCCGGTCGTTGGAGACCGGGCCGCCGAAGCAGAGCTCGGTCCTGGCGCCCAGGCCGCGCGGTGCGGCGTCGTGCGCGACCAGGTCGGCGTGCGCGCCGCACTCCTTCACCAGGGCTGCCAGCTCCATCAGCGCGTAGGCGTCGCGCCGGGTGACCGTCCGGGGGTGTGCGCCGGTGCCGATGCTGCGGTTGACCACGATCAGGCACTCGCTGCCGGCGGGCAGGCCGAGGAAGGCCCTGGCCCGTTCCAGCCTGCGTCTTCGGCGCAGGCTCTGGCCGAGCCAGCCGAGTGCGGCACTGATCGCGCTGGCCACCAGGCCCAGCAGCACGTTGAGCAGACCGTCGGTCATCCGGCTCGTTACCTCCCCCGTTGCTCCGGTGCGGCCGATGCCGCACCGGTGGCCCTCCTAGCCTGCATCAAACGGGCTCGTCGGAGGTGTGGTTGGCGACAATTGCGCCGGTGTTTGGCGCACCGGCGTCGGTCGGCCGGTCAGCTCCAGAGGTCGGTGATCCGGACGTCCAGCTCGGCGAGCAGGGTGCGCAGCAGCGGCAGCGAGAGTCCGATGACGTTGCCCGGGTCGCCGTCGACGCCCTCGATGAACGGCGCCGAGCGGCCGTCCAGGGTGAACGCTCCCGCCACGTGCAGCGGTTCGCCGGTGGCGATGTAGGCGGCGACCTCGGCGTCGTCCGGGGTGCCGAAGCGCACGGTGGTGGAGGCGGTGGCGGAGGAGGTCCGGCCGGTCGCGGTGTCGATCACGCAGTGGCCGGTGCGCAGCACGCCGGCCCGGCCGCGCATCGACTGCCAGCGGGCCAGTGCCTCGGCCTCGTCGGCGGGCTTGCCGAGGGCCAGGCCGTCCAGTTCCAGCACCGAGTCGCAGCCGACGACCAGCTCGCCGTCGGTGAGGCCGGTGGCGACGGCCGCGGCCTTGGCCTCGGCGAGCACCAGCGCGAGTTCGGCGGGGGTGGGGGCGGTGAGCGCGTCCTCGTCGACGCCGCTGACCACCACCCGCGGGTCGAGGCCCGCCTGGCGCAGCAGCCCGAGGCGGGCGGGGGAGGCGGAGGCGAGGACGAGGGTGCGGCGGTCGGTCATGCCCACCAGGGTAGAGGGAGGCCCGGAGCGGCCGTCCCGCGATCGTCAGATCATCAGGAGAACGACGATCAGCAGGGCGAGGACGGCGAGCACATGGCCGGCCCGGTGCAGCCTCTTCTGCATCCGGCGGGCTTCCGGGGAGGGCTCGTCGCGGGGGTCTGACCAGAGCATCGTTCCAGGGTGCTCCGGCGGGCGGGCGGGGCGCCTGAGTATCCGTACTCAGCTTTCGGGGGTTTCGGGGCAATCCGGGCTTTGCCGGGCCGGTGCCGCCGGCGTGCCGGACTTTGCAAAGTGGTGACTTTGCAAAGTCGGCGGGGATGCGGCAGGGCGCCGCTCCGCCCTTGTGCGGAGCGGCTGGCTCCGGGGGACGTGCACTTTGCAAAGTCACCACTTTGCAAAGTGCACGCACACCCCGCCGTACACGTCGTACACGCCGTACGTGCCGTCCGCGCCCGGCCGGATCAGCCGGCCCAGCCGGAGGTGCGCCAGGCGTTGACGCCCGGTCGCGGGGTGGCGCGCATCCGGCGCGCGCGGTCGTTCCAGGCGGAGTCCGGGCCGGCGCCCGCGCGGCGGGCGGCCTCGGCGGCGGCCTGCGCGGCGGCGGCCCGGGCCTGGACCACCGCCAGGACGGTGGCCAGCTCCTCGGGGGTCGGCTGCCCGTGCAGCACATGGATCGGGGCCATGGTCAATCCTCTCGCGGTGCTCCTGCTTCCGGCGTGCTCCCGGCGTGCTCCCGGCGACTACAGAGGGATGTTGCCGTGCTTCTTCGGCGGCAGCACCTCGCGCTTGCCGCGCAGCGCCCGCAGCCCGCGCACGATGTGCCGGCGGGTCTCGCTCGGCGCGATGACCGCGTCCACGTAGCCGCGCTCGGCGGCCAGGTACGGGTTGAGCAGGGTGTCCTCGTAGGAGGTGATCAGCTCGGCCCGCTTCTCCTCGGCGGTCCCGGCCGCCTCGGCCTCGGCGATCTCCCGCCGGTGCAGGATGTTGACCGCGCCCTGCGCGCCCATCACGGCGATCTGCGCGGTCGGCCAGGCCAGGTTGAGGTCGGCGCCCAGGTGCTTGGAGCCCATGACGTCGTACGCGCCGCCGAAGGCCTTGCGGGTGATCACGGTGATCAGCGGCACGGTCGCCTCGGCGTAGGCGTAGATCAGCTTGGCGCCGCGCCGGATGATGCCGTCCCACTCCTGCTCGGTGCCGGGCAGGAAGCCGGGCACGTCGACGAAGGTGATCACCGGGATGTTGAACGAGTCGCAGGTGCGGATGAACCGCGCGGCCTTCTCGCTGGCGGCGATGTCCAGGCAGCCCGCCAGGTTCATCGGCTGGTTGCCGACGACGCCGACCGGGTGGCCCTCGACCCGGCCGAAGCCGGTGACGATGTTGCCCGCGTACAGCGGCTGGGTCTCCAGGAACTCGCCGTCGTCGAGCACGTGCTCGATCACCTGGTGGATGTCGTACGGCTGGTTCGCCGAGTCCGGCACCAGGGTGTCGAGTTCGAGGTCCTCGTCGGTGACCGACAGGTCCGCCTCCTCCGGGAAGGACGGCGGGTCGGAGAGGTTGTTGGAGGGCAGGTACGAGAGCAGGCTCTTGACGTACTCGACGGCCTCCTTCTCGTCCGCGGCCAGGTAGTGCGCGTTGCCGGACTTGGTGTTGTGGGTGCGCGCGCCGCCCAGCTCCTCCATGCCGACGTCCTCGCCGGTGACGGTCTTGATCACGTCGGGCCCGGTGATGAACATGTGCGAGGTCCGGTCGGCCATCACCACGAAGTCGGTGATCGCGGGGGAGTAGACCGCGCCGCCCGCGCAGGGGCCCATGATCAGCGAGATCTGCGGGATCACCCCGGAGGCGTGCACATTGCGGCGGAAGATCTCGCCGTACAGGCCGAGCGAGACCACGCCCTCCTGGATCCGGGCGCCGCCGGAGTCGTTGATGCCGATGACCGGGCAGCCGGTCTTCAGCGCGAAGTCCATGACCTTGACGATCTTCTCGCCGAACACCTCGCCCAGCGAGCCGCCGAAGACGGTGAAGTCCTGGGCGAACACGGCGACCTGACGGCCGTCGACGGTCCCGTAGCCGGTGACCACGCCGTCGCCGTAGGGCCGGTTCTTCTCCTGGCCGAAGTTGGTCGAGCGGTGCCGGGCGAACTCGTCGAACTCGACGAAGGAGTCCTCGTCCAGCAGCTCCGCGACCCGCTCGCGGGCCGTCAGCTTGCCCTTGGCGTGCTGCTTCTCCACCGCCTTGGCGGAGCCGGAGTGCACCGCCTCGTCGATCCTGTGCCGGAGGTCGGCGAGCTTGCCGGCGGTGGTGTGCGGGTCGTACGGCGCCTCGGTCATTCCGGTGGCTCTCCCTGATCCTGGGCCGCGACCTGCTTTCGGGGGCGCGCGGGCCGGGTGGGGGCCGGCGCGGACGAGGGGTGCAGGGCGGCACAACGAACTACCGTTGGGTAGCGTAGCCAGCGCGGAGGGCCGGCGTAACGTCCGGCCGTTATGGCCAGCGACACACTGTGGTTGACGCCGGTTCTGGGGGACGATGGGGCGGTCTACGGCCGGGGGGCCGCGATCCGCGACACGTCCTAGGGTGAACCGCATGACCTCCGACACGCCCCGCCGCAGTGGACTGCGCGGTCTCGGCCACGCCGGGCCGTCGCCGTGGACCGATCTGGACCGCCCGCCGCTGGACGCCGCCGCGCTGCGCCGGGACCTGCTGCGCCCCGGCGGCCTCTGGACCTCGATCGACGTCGTCGAGGAGACCGGCTCCACCAACACCGACCTCGCCGCCCGCGCCCGCGAGGGCGCCCCGCAGGGCGCGGTGCTGGTCGCCGAGGCCCAGAACTCCGGCCGCGGCCGGCTCGAACGGCAGTGGAGCGCCCCCGCCCGCTCCGGTCTCTTCCTCTCCGTCCTGCTTCGCCCGGACGGAGTACCCGTCGAACGGTACGGCTGGCTGCCGATCCTGGTCGGCGTCGCGGCCGCGAGCACCCTGAGCCGGGTCGCCGAGGTCGAGGTCGGCCTGAAGTGGCCCAACGACCTGCAGGTGGAGATCGACGGCGCGGAGCGCAAGCTCGGCGGCATCCTCACCGAGCTGGGCGGCGGCGCGGTGGTCGCCGGCCTCGGCCTCAACGTCTCGCTGCGCGCCGCCGAACTGCCCGTCCCCACCGCCGCCTCGCTCGCCCTGGCCGGCGCCGCCGTCACCGACCGGTCCACCCTGCTGCGCGCCCTGCTGCGCGAGTTCGCCGAGCTGTACGGCGAGTGGACGGCCGCCGCCGGCGACCCGCACAGCAGCGGCCTGCTGCGCGCCTACGCGGCCCGGTGCACCACGCTGGGGCGGCCGGTGAAGGTGCTGCTGCCCGGTGACCGCGAACTGCGCGGCGAGGCGGTCGCGGTGGACGGGGACGGCCGGCTGGTGATCCGTACCCCGGACGGCGGCCGGCAGGCGGTCGGCGCGGGGGACGTCGTCCACGTGCGCCCGGAGCCGCGCGCCGCCGAGTAGCCGCGCGCCGGGCGTGCCGGGCAGCGGGTCGGCGCCGGGCGGGGGCCCGCGCCGCGCGGGGCCGGTGCCGTGCGCCGGGTGGGCGCCCCGTGCGTCCCCTTACCTCCCCTTGACCCGGGCGGATGCCCCGGATCGCGCGATTCCGTGCGAACATTCCACCTGGCAGCAGTGTGAGGCGCGCCACTGCCCGCCGGGTGGCGGGCGCGCCGGACACGCAGGACACGAGGCGAGTGCGGCGACCGCACGGGGACGGACCGGTGGCAGAGGACGGCAGCAACGGCGGCGGCAACGGCGGCCCGGCGGGCTCCGACGACCAGACCGTCGCCCTCGACCTCGAACGCCTGATCCTGGACGCGCCGCGCCGCTACACCCCGTACCAGGCCGCTCGCGCCGCCGACGTCCCGATGGAGCTGGCCACCCGCTTCTGGCGGGCGATGGGCTTCCCGGACATCGGGCAGTCCAGGGCGCTGACCGACGGTGACGTGATCGCGCTGCGCCGGCTGGCCGGCCTGGTCGAGTCGGGCCTGCTGAGCGAGTCGATGGCGATCCAGGTGGCCCGTTCCACCGGCCAGACCACCGCCCGGTTGGCCGGCTGGCAGATGGACACCTTTCTGGAGAACCTCACCCAGTCCGTCGAACCCGGCCTGACCCGTGCCGACGTCGCGTACCCGCTGGTCGAGCTGCTGCTGCCGGAGCTGGAGCAGTTCCTGGTGTACGTCTGGCGGCGGCAGCTGGCCGCCGTCACCGGCCGGGTGGTGCAGGCCGCCGAGGACAACGAGATCACCAGCGGCAGGCTCGCCGTCTGCTTCGCCGACCTGGTCGGCTTCACCCGGCTGTCGCGGCGGCTGGAGGAGGAGGAGCTCGGCGAGCTGGTCGAGACCTTCGAGAACACCTGCTCCGACCTCATCGCCGGCCAGGGCGGTCGGGTGATCAAGACGCTCGGCGACGAGATCCTCTTCGTCTCCGAGGACCCGGTGACCGCCGCCGGGATCGCGCTGGGCCTCATCGAGGCGCTGGCCGAGGACGACACCATCCCGGCGCTGCGGGTCGGCATGGCCTTCGGCACGGTCACCTCGCGGATGGGCGACGTGTTCGGCACGACGGTCAACCTGGCCAGCCGGCTCACCTCGATCGCGCCCAAGGACGCGGTGCTGATCGACGGCGAGTTCGCGGCCGCGCTGGAGCAGAACGGCAGCGTCGCACCGCCCGACGCGGACGGGCCGGGGCTGGCCGAGGCGCTGTCGGCGGCGGCCGGGCTGCCGCCGGCGGGACCGTCGGCCCCGGGGCCGGAGGCCGCCCACCGGTTCAACCTGCAGCCGATGTGGCGCCGGCCGGTGCGCGGGCTCGGGCTGGTCGAGCCGTGGCTGCTCTCCCGGCGGGTGCGCCCCGAGTAGCCGCGCGCCGCCCGGATGCGCGCCGCCCGGACGCGCGCCGCCCGGACGCGCGCCGCCCGGACGCGCGGCGACAGCACCGCGGCAACCCTGCGACAGCACCGCGGCGGACCGCGGCGGACCACGACTGCGCGGCGGCACACCACGACACGCCCAGGGGCGGACTGCCGTGCGGTCGTGCGGGTGCGAAGTCGAAAACGGGGCATAACCGAACGAATCCGCCATAGTCTTGGTGCAGGCGCCCCGGTGCGACCGGCCGCGGTGGCGGTGCCGTCGGACGGGTAGGAGCGGGTCGGGGCGCGGGCACGCGCGTCGCACGCGGGACGGGCGGCGTCCGGACGGACCACCAGCAGGACCGAGCACAGGGAGCGAGGCGAGCCGGTGAGCAGTGAGGCGATCATGACGGACCGCGACCGGGCCCAGCAGCCGCCCGTCGTCCCCGAGCCCGGGGCGGGGCAGGCCCCGGGGGACGGTCCGGCCACCGACGCGCGGCTGAAGGCCGTGGTCGAACTCGCCCAGGACATGGCCGGAGCGCTCACCCCGCTGGAGGCCGTCCGGGCCGCCGCCGCCCGGGCCACCGGGGCGCTCGGCGCGACGATGGCCGCCGTCTCGGTCTGGGACCGCGAGTCCGGCCGGCTGCGGGTCCTGGTCAACCACGGCGAACTCGCCCCGGGGGAGCAGGAGCTGCCGGAGGACGAGTCCTACCCGGTGGCCGACTTCCCCGAGATCGTCACGTACCTGGAGGAGCGCTGGACCACCGGCCGGCTGCCGCGCGCCTGGGTGCAGACCGCCGACAACAGCCGGCCGCACGCCGGGCACGCGCACCCGACCGCCGGCGCGTACTGCCAGGAGCGCGCCGCCGCGCTGCGCCGGCGCGGCCGGGCCTGCTGCGTGGTCGCGCCGATCGTGCTGCACGGGCAGGCCTGGGGCGAGCTCTACCTCGCCCGCACCGCGGGGATGCCCGCCTTCACCGACGCCGACGCCGACTACGCGACCCTGCTGGCCGCCCAGATCTCGGCCGGCCTGGCCCAGACCGAACGCCTCGCCGACCTGCGCCGGCTCGCCTTCTCCGACCCGCTCACCGGCCTCGCCAACCGGCGTGCGGTGGACGCCCGGCTGGAGAGCGCGCTGGCCGCGCACAACCGGGACAACACCGTGGTCTCGTTGGTGGTCTGCGACGTCAACGGCCTGAAGCGGGTCAACGACCAGCTCGGCCACGAGGTCGGCGACCGGCTGCTCGAACGGTTCGCCCACCAGCTGTCGCTGGCCGCCGCCAAGCTCCCCGGCAGCCTCGCCGCCCGGCTCGGCGGCGACGAGTTCTGCCTGCTCGTCGAGGGGCAGAAGGCGGACGAGGTGGTGGCCGTCGCCGAGGAGCTGTGCGCGCGGGCGCTGGCCCTGTCCGAGGGCGAGGGGGTGGCCTGCGGGGTGGCCTCCACCGGTGACTCGATCGGCCCCGTCACCACCCCCGACCGGCTGTTCCGGCTCGCCGACGCCGCCCAGTACCGGGCCAAGGCCGCCCGGGCCGCCCACCCGGTGGTGGCCGGGCGCAGCCACGGCCCCGGCTTCGCCCCCGACCCGACGGTGCTGCTCGCCGACGCCGCCGAGCCGCAGCACCGCGGCGACGGCCGGTTCCGCCCCGGCGGCCGGGCCGGGGCCGGGGACCGGCGGCGGTTCCGCGGCGCCGCGCACAGCGCCGACCCGGGGCAGCTGCTCACGGCGGTGCTCGCCGCGCTCGACCAGCAGGGCGCGGTGCGGGCCGTGCACCCGGCCGACACCATCGGCAAGCTCGCCATCGTGGCCGAGACCTCGGCCCGGCTGCTGGACGCGGTCGGCTGGTGGATCTCCTACGTGCCGCCCGGCTCGCAGCTGATGCGCACCGCCCGGCACGCCGTCTACCGGATGACCAGCGGGCCGAGCAGCAGCCGGGCGGAGACCCAGCGGGCCCAGATCGAGGCCCCGGACGCGGTCTTCGACCTCCGCCACTACCCGATGACCCGCCGGGCCGTGCGCGGCGGCGCCTTCGCCCTGCGGGCGGGCGCGGCGGGCAACGATCCGGCCGAGGAGGCGATGCTGGTGGTCTCCGGCTACCGCGGCATGGTCGCCGCCGGCGGCCAGAACGCGGCGGGCGGCTGGCTCCTGGAACTCTTCGCCGACGACGCCACCCTCCCGCTCGGCCAGGTCGCCGCCGCCCTGCGCACCCTGGCCGCCGTCGCCCTGGCCGGCCCCGCCTCCCCGCCGGAGGCCTGAGGCAGGGGCCCGCCCCCGGCGCCGTCGCCGCGCATCCGCATCCGCATCCCGCTCCCTCGTGCCGGCGTTGCCCCGGCCGGTCCCGCCCCCGCCGGGTAGCCGCGCGGCGGGGGAGTGTGGCGCTTCGGTGACCGGTGTGTCCCGAGCCGGTCGCGGTCCGGTCGCGGGGGTGGGCGCGGCGGGGCGTGCGTGGGAGGGTTTCCGCGGTCGGCGGGCCGTCGGGGCGCCGCCGGGTCGGATGTCGGGGGTTGGTTCCTGTGCGCGCTCGGTTGACGGGTCTGGTTCTCTCTGCGGTGCTCGCCTTCGGCGGCGCCGGATTGGCCGCCGCTCCGGCGGCCTCGGCGGCGCCGGTGGTGAGCACCGCGAGTACGGCGAGAACGGCGAGTACGGCAGGCACGACGAGCACGGTGGCGGGCGGCGGGGCCGTCCAGGAGGTCCAGAGCGGCGTGACGGCGGACCGGCACGGCACCACCACCCAGCTGGCCAAGGACAAGGACAAGTCCAAGAAAAAGAAGAAGAAGGGCCTCGGCAGGTTCATCGGCCTGATCATCGGCGCCGTCGTGGTGCTGGTGGTGATCGTCGTGATCATCGCCGTGGTGCTGGTGCTGCGCCGCCGCAACCGGCCCTGACCGGCCCGCGGGCTCAGCCGCCGGAGGTGCCGAAGGCGCTCAGCAGGGCGGCCGCCACCTGGTCCGCGTAGTCGGCGTCGAGCGGGCCGAGGCCGTGCAGCCAGCGGTAGTACAGCGGGCCGTAGAGGAGTTCGAGGGCGAGGTCCAGGTCCGCGTCCGCCCGCAGCTGCCCGGCCTCCCGGGCGGCCCGCAGGCGGTCGCGGGTGACCTCCAGCAGCGGGTCCAGCAGCCGTTCGCGGTACTCGCGCAGCAGGTCGGGGTCGGTGAGGACCTCGGCGGCGAGGGCGCGTCCGGTCCGGTTGAACGCGGGGTCGGCGAGTTCGAGGACGGTGCCCCGCAGGAGGGTCCGCAGGTCCTCGGCGAGGTCGCCGGTGTCGGGGAGGGCGAGGCTGCCGGAGGCGTTCTCGTTGGCGGCGAGGAAGGAGTCGAAGACGACGGCGCCCTTGGACGGCCACCAGCGGTAGATGGTCTGCTTGCCGACGCCGGCGCGGGCGGCGATCTTCTCGATGGTGAGCTTGCCGAAGCCGATCTCGGCGACGAGCTCGCCGGCGGCGGTGAGGATCGCCGTGCGGCTCTGCTCGTTGCGACGGCTGGGGTCGGGGGCGTTCTGCTGTCTGGCCACGGCCGCCATCCTAACGAGTTGGCGAGACGGACCGTATTGTCTTGACACGGCTCCCCGGGCGGCGCATTCTTATGGGACATCAGCGAGACGAACCGTCTCGTCTCATGACTTTCGAGGGGACCACCGAGATGACCCGCTCCGCCGCCCACATCGTCATGGCCTCCATCCCGGCCCACGGCCACGTCAACCCGAGCCTCGCCGTGATCGCCGAACTCGTCGCCCGGGGCCACCGGGTCAGCTACGTCAACGACCCGTCCTTCGCCGGGGCCGTTTCCGCCACCGGCGCCACGCTCGTCCCGTACCCGACGGCGCTGCCGCTCGACGGTGATCCCTCGGGCTGGCCGCAGGACCCGGTCGCCGTCCAGGACGTCTTCCTCGACGACGCCCTCGCGATGACCCCCGTCCTGCGGAAGCTCTTCGCCGAGGACCGGCCCGACCTGGTCCTCTACGACATCGGCGCCTACGCCGCGCGGGCGGTGGCCGAGGGCCACGGCGTGCCGGTGCTCCAGCTCTCGCCCACCATGGTCGGCTGGGAGGGCATCGAGCAGGACCTCGCCGGGGTCTACGAGGCGCTCCGCACCGGGCCCGGCGGCCCCGAGCACTACCGGCGGTTCGGCGACTGGCTGGCCGGGGCCGGCGCCGTCGTCCGGGACGTCGACCGGTTCAAGAACCGCCCGGAGCGCGCGCTCGCGCTGATCCCGCGCGCCCTGCAGCCCAACGCCGAGCGGGTCGACCCCGAGCGGATCACCTTCGTCGGCCAGTGCTTCGGAGACCGCTCGCACCAGGGCCACTGGCAGCGGCCGGCCGGCGCGGAGAAGGTGCTGCTGGTCTCGCTCGGCTCGGCGTTCACCGACCGGCCCGGCTTCTACCGGGAGTGCCTGGCGGCCTTCGGCGGCCTGCCCGGCTGGCACGTCGTGCTGCAGGTCGGCAGGCACACCGACCTCGCCGCGCTCGGCGAGGTGCCGGCCGGCGTCGAGGTGCACCGCTGGGTGCCGCAGTTCGACGTGCTGGCGCAGGCGGACGCCTTCGTCACCCACGCCGGCACCGGTGGCGCGAGCGAGGGGCTGTACCACGGCGTGCCGATGATCGCGGTGCCGCAGGCCGTCGACCAGTTCGCCAACGCGGACTCGCTGGTGGCGCTCGGCGTGGCCCGGCGGCTGGACACCGAGGACGCGACGGCCGCCGCGCTGCGGGCCGCCCTGCTGGAGCTGACCGGCGACCCGGCGGTGGCCGCCCGTCTCGCCGCGCTGCGTGCCGAGGCCCGCGCCGAGGGCGGCACGAGGCGCGCGGCGGACCTCGTCGAGGCGCAGCTGGGGTGAGGCGGAGCCGGGGGTCCGGTCAGCCGATCCGGTCGGGGCGGGTGTAGACGTTGGCGCCCTCGCCGCGCAGGAAGCCGACCAGGGTGAGGCCCAGCTCCTCGGCGAGGTCCACGGCGAGCGAGGACGGCGCCGAGACCGCGGCCAGCAGCGGTACGCCGGCCAGCGCCGCCTTCTGGGTCAGCTCGAACGAGGCCCGGCCGCTGACCAGGAGCACGTGTCCGGTCAGCGGCAGCCGGCCCTCGCGCAGCGCCCAGCCGACCACCTTGTCCACCGCGTTGTGCCGCCCGACGTCCTCGCGGGCGCAGAGCAGCTCGCCGCTGCGGCCGTCGAACAGTCCGGCGGCGTGCAGGCCGCCGGTGGAGTCGAAGGTCCGCTGGGCGGCGCGCAGCCGGTCCGGCAGTCCGTACAGCAGCGCGGGCGGGACGGTCAGCGGGTCGTCGCCGACCGGGTGGCGGACATGGGTGCGCACGGCGTCCACGGTGTCCCGGCCGCACAGGCCGCAGGCGCTGGTGGTGAGCAGGTTGCGGTGCGCGGAGAGCGGCAGGGGGGCGGCGCCGCGCGGCGTCGCGTCCACCACGTTGTAGGTGTTGGCGCCGTTCTCGTCGGTGCCGGCGCAGTAGCGCAGCGCCGCGAGGTCCTCGGCGGTGCGGACGATGCCCTCGCCGACCAGGAAGCCCGCCACCAGGTCGAAGTCCTGGCCGGGGGTGCGCATGGTGACGGTGAGCGGTTCGCCGCCGAGCCGGATCTCCAGCGGTTCCTCGGCGGCCAGCGAGTCCGGCCGGAAGGTGCGGTCGTCCCCGCGCAGCCGGAGCACCCGCCGTCGTGCCGTCGCCCGCGTCATCGTCCCGCCTGCCTCTCCGTCCGCCGCGACCGGCGCCCCGCCGTCCGCCTCCCCACCCCCACAGCGTGCGTCACGGGGCGGGATATTCGAAAATCCTGATGACCGCCCGTACCGTGCTCGACTTTCCAATGCGCCAGGGTGGTTGTCATATCTTCATTCACCTGATGAGATGGTGTATATGGATATGCACAGTGCTGCGGCCCCCCACGCGCCGCTCGTCCAGGTCGGCAAGGCCGATGTCAGCGCCGAGGACGTGCTGGCCGTCGCCCGGGGGAACGCCCGGGTCGAGATCGGTCCCGACGCGCTCGCCGAGATGGCCGCCGCGCGCGCTCGGATCGACGCCCTGGCCGCCGAACCGCGCCCCGTCTACGGCGTCTCCACCGGCTTCGGCGCCCTCGCCGTCCGGCACATCAGCCCCGAGCTGCGCGCCCAGCTGCAGCGCTCGCTGGTGCGCTCGCACGCCGCGGGCATGGGCCCGGCGGTGGAGCGCGAGGTCGTCCGCGCGCTGATGTTCCTGCGCATGAAGACGCTCGCCAGCGGCCGTACCGGGGTGCGCCCCCTGGTCGCCGGGACCATGGCCGCGATCCTCAACGCCGGCATCACCCCGGTGGTCCGCGAGTTCGGCTCGCTCGGTTGCTCCGGCGACCTCGCACCGCTCTCGCACTGCGCGCTCGTCCTGATGGGCGAGGGCGTGGCGACCGGCCCCGACGGCGCCGAGAAGCCCGCCGGCGAACTGCTCGCCGCCGCCGGCATCGAGCCCGTCGAGCTGCTGGAGAAGGAGGGCCTCGCCCTCATCAACGGCACCGACGGCATGCTCGGCATGCTCGTCATGGCCATCGCCGACCTGCAGCGGCTGTTCACCACCGCCGACATCACCGCCGCGATGACCCTGGAGGCGCTGCTCGGCACCGACAAGGTGCTCGCCCCCGAGCTGCACGCCCCGATCCGCCCGCACCCCGGGCAGGCGCTGTCCGCCGCCAACATGCTCGCCGTGCTCAAGGGCTCCGGCCTCACCGGCCACCACCAGGACGACGCCCCGCGCGTCCAGGACGCCTACTCGATCCGCTGCGCCCCGCAGGTGGCCGGCGCCGGCCGGGACACCCTCGCGCACGCCCGGCTGGTCGCCTCCCGCGAGCTGGCCGCCTCGGTCGACAACCCGGTGGTGCTGCCGGACGGCCGCGTCGAGTCCAACGGCAACTTCCACGGCGCCCCGGTCGCCTACGTGCTGGACTTCCTCGCCATCGCCGCCGCCGACCTCGGCTCGATCTCCGAGCGCCGCACCGACCGGCTGCTCGACAAGGCCCGCTCGCACGGCCTGCCGGCCTTCCTGGCCGACGACCCGGGCGTGGACTCCGGTCTGATGATCGCCCAGTACACCCAGGCGGCGCTGGTCAGCGAGAACAAGCGGCTCGCGGTGCCGGCCTCGGTCGACTCGATCCCCTCCTCGGCCATGCAGGAGGACCACGTCTCGATGGGCTGGTCCGCCGCCCGCAAGCTGCGCCAGGCGGTGGAGAACCTCGGCCGCATCCTCGCCGTCGAACTCACCGCCGCCGCGCGGGCCCTGGAGATCCGCGGGCAGGCCGACGGCTCCGGCGGCACCCCGGCCCCGGCCACCACCGCCGCGATGGCCGCCGCCCGCGCCGCCGGGGTGGGCGGCGCCGGGCGCGACCGCTTCCTGTCGCCGGACCTGGAGGCCGCGGCCGCGCTGGTCGCCTCCGGCGAGCTGGTGCGGGCCGTCGAGCAGGTCACCGGGCCGCTGGCCTGACGGCGCCGGACGGCCGGACGGGCCGCGCGGAGCGGGTGGACCCCGGTGGAGCAGGTGGACCAGGTGGACCAGGTGGAGCGGGTGGGAGAGGTGACGGCGGCTCGGGAGCCCCGGCTACTCCCACTCGCTCCCCGCGTCCGCCGGCCGGCGCCTCTCCTCCGCGCGCTCGGCCAGCGCGGCCGAGACGTTGACGCCGACGATGCCGCTCCAGCAGACCAGCAGGCCCCAGAACCCGCCGGCGCCGGCGGCGATGCCGGACAGCGGGATGCCCAGCGCCATGGAGATGACCGGCAGCCGGATGCCCGAACGGCCGGAACGGCGCGGACGGGGCCCGTACCCCGGCGGGCCGTAGGAGCGGCCGGCCTCGGCCGGGCGGCCGTACCCGTCGGCCGGACCGAGCCGCTCGGCGACCCGGCGCTCCACCCGGGCGTCGAGCCGGGCGTCCAGCCGGGAGAGGAAGGAGTCGATGAGCTCCGACTCGTACTCCTTGCCGAGTTCCTTGCGGGCCTCCAGCGTGGCGTCCAGATCGCGCCGCAGGCTGTCCTGGCGAGTTTCCATGGACACCAGACTGGGCCCGAAGGGCCGGGCCGGTCCACCCGTTCGCCGCTATCTCGGGGCGGACTCAGGGGGATTTCAGGGTCACCCCGAGGCCGCGGGCGGCCCCTGCCCGGCCCGTGCCGGGCTCGTCCGAGGTCCGTGCCCGGTCACATTCCGGACGTCTCAGCCGGCGTCCCGTCGTACGAGACGTCTTTGCCAGCGGCCCGCCGCTGCTGCACAGTCATCCGAACAGCTCGCATCCGGAGGTACCGCCATGACCGCCACCGACGACGCCGGCACGGTCGGTCCCTCCGCCCGGCTGCTCCAGCTCTTCGAAGGCCACCGGCTCACCCCCACCCAGCGGCGGATCGCGCACTCGCTGGTGCGGCACGCCACCCAGGCGCCGTTCCTCTCCAGCGTCGAGGTCGCCGAACTCGCCGGCGTCAGCCAGCCGTCGGTGACCCGCTTCGCGGTGGCCCTCGGCTACGACGGCTACCCGGCGCTGCGCAAGCAGTTGCGCGAACTCGGCGCCGGCGAGCCCGCCGCCCCCGAGAGCCTGGCCGACGCGGTGCGCAACGAGCACCAGCAGGCCGTCCTCGCCGAGATCGAGCACCTGCGCCACCTCGCCGAACTGCTCGCCGACCCCGAGCCCATCACCCGCGCCGCCCGGCTGCTCGCGGCCTCCCGCCCGCTGCCGGTCCTCGGCCTGCGGGCCGCCTCGGCGCAGGCGCGGGGCTTCGCGTACTTCGCCGCCAAGGTGCACCCGGACATCCGGCTGCTCGACGAGGGCGGCAGCATGCTCGCCGACCGCCTCGAACAGGCCTCCGCGGCGGGCGCGAGCGTGCTGCTCTGCTTCGCCCTGCCGCGCTACCCGCGCGAGCTGATGGACGCCCTGGCGGTGGCCCGGGACTGCGGACTGACCGTCATCACCGTGGCCGACAGCGTCTTCGCGCCGGTCGCCAAGCTCTCCGACCTGATGCTGCCGGCCGCGGTCGGCACCGGCCTGGTCTTCGACACGGCCTGCGCGCCGATGATGCTCGGCCGGGTGCTGCTGCAGCGCATGTGCGACGAACTCCCGGGCGCCGAGGCGCGGTTGGAGTCCATCGAGCAGTCGGCGGCGGCCCGTGGGCTGTTCCTGGAGTAGGACGCGGCCCGACGCGGCGCCGTATCCGCAGGTTGGCGACCCGTCCGGGGCGGGCATCACTCCGTCAGGGGGTGCCGCCATGCGTGTGATCCACGAGATGAAGTTCGTCGGCCGGCTCGCCTCCGGAGCCGACGAGTGGTCCTGCCCGACCTGCGGACGCCGTGTCACCCTGCGCCGTCTGCCCGACCCCGAACTCACCGTCCTCGACCCGGGCGACGAGACCGTCGTCCACGTCGGGGTGATCGAACCCGACGCCCGTGCCGCCGCGGCCGCCGAACGGTACGGCCTCGGCCCCGTCCAGGAGATCCCCCGCCCACCCCGCAACCCCGTGCCCCCCGGCACCCCGGCGGCCGTCGTCCCCGACGACGCCGACCGCCGCTGGCTGGAGGAGATCGGCATCCACTGGGGCGACGACGCGGCCGCGTGACCGGTGCGTGTCGCCGCGCGAACGCGGCAGGACCCCGCCGCGGAGTGCGGCGGGGTCCTGCCGGTGCGGCCGGTGGAGCCTCAGGAGAGGCGCGTGGCGGCGGGGACGCCGAACTCGAACCGCTGGTTGGCGCCGCCGTTGCAGTCCCACAGGACGAACCGGGTGCCGTTGGCGGTGTTGCCGTTGGGGAGGTCGAGGCAACGGCCGGACTGCGGGTTGAACACCGTGCCGTCCGCCTGCGGCAGCCAGACCTGGTTACCGCCGCCGTTGCACGTCCAGAGCGCGGTCGCGGTGCCGTTGCCGGTGCCGTTCCCGCGGGCGTCGAGGCACAGGTAGCCCGACTTGAGGCTTCCGTCCTTCGCGTCACTGGTGAAGGACTGGCCCCTGGCCGCCCCGCAGTTCTCGACCTGGACCGGCGAGCCGACCTCGCCGTAGGTGGTCCCGACGGTCGCGCACTTGGTCCGGTCGAGCGCGAGCTTGTAGGTGGAGTCCCAGCCCTTGGCGGGCCCGGCGGCCCGCTGGACCAGGGCGACGTCGCTGAGCTCGCCCTTGAACCGAGCGTTCGGCGCGCCCTGGTACCGGTACTGCCCGGCCTGGAAGGCGCCGGTGGCCTGGAAGGAGTCGCCGGCGGCGTGGTAGCCGGTGGCGGCCACATTGCCGTTGACCTGGAGGGTGATCTGCCCGGTCGCGGAGTTGTAGGCCACGCTCAGCTGGTTCCAGGCGCCGGGGGTGAAGTCGGCCGAACCCGAGCTGTAGGGCGCCACCTGGTCGTAGGACCAGGAGTCGTCGTCCTGCCGGCCCAGCGCGGCGTGCCAGCGGCCGTCGCTCGGGTCGGCCCAGAGCGCGAAGGCGCTCGACCGCGTGCCCTCCTGGCTCAGCACGACGCCGCCCTCGGTGGTGGGCTTGGCCCACGCGGTGACGGTGAAGCTCTCGCGGGTGTCGATCAGCGGGCGGTCGGAGGAGAGTGCTCCGGTGCCGTTCAGGGTGGCGACCGTGGCGGGGCCGGGGACGCTGCGCCCGTCCGGGCCGGTGAACGGGCTCTGGTTGTCCGCCCGGCCGACGCCGGGGCCGGCCGTCAGCGGGGCGGTACCGGCGGAGTCGGCGCCGAGGTCGTCACGGCCGAGCTGCCACTGGTGCGCCGGGTTCGCCAGGTCCCCCAGCACGACCGGGCCGGGGTAGACGAAGGTCGGGATGACGGTCTCGGCGGAGTAGTTGCCGGCCTGGTCCACGTCACGCACGCGCAGGGTGGTCGGGCCCGGCTGGGAGAAGGGGATGTCCACGTTGACGCCAAGGCCGCCCAGGCCGCCGCAGCTCGTCCTGGTCCACGGGTCCGTCTCGTTGGTGCGGTACTCGATGCAGCCGTGGCCGGAGGTGTAGATGCGTTCCTTGTCGTTGTCGTCCTTGACCTGGAAGCTGAGGCGGTTGGTGCCGACCTGCGGGATGCCCATCGACAGCAGCTGGAGGCGGGGGCCGCGGCGGTCCACCTTGAAGTGGCAGTCGGCGGTGGCCGCGGACCGGTTGCCCAGGCCGTCCGTGCCGACCACGTTCCAGGTGTAGGCGTGGCCCTCCTTCAGCTTGGTCTCGTCGAGCACGAGCTCGGCCTGCGCGCCGGGGGCGAGCCCGTCCACCCGGCCGGTGATGACCTCTGCGTTGTTCTCCATGGTGTCGCGGACGTGGAACTCGGCGCCGAGCGCGCCGGAGGAGCCGTTCACCGTGGCGGCGAGGCTGTTCGTGCCGCCGGCCAGCCAGCCCCAGTTGTTGTAGTTGTCGACGCCGCAGCCGTCGGTGTGGGTCTCGGGGTACAGGGTCCCCGGTGCGACCGGGGTGACGCGGGTGCCGGTGGGGGTCTCCACCGGGGCCGGGTCGGCGGCGTGGGCGAGCGGGGCGCCGGCGAGCAGGCCGACGGCGAGCGCGATGACGCTGCCGCGCGCGGCCGTTCGGCGGATCCGGTCGCTTCGCGACGGTCTGGCCTGGCGTGGCTGGATCAAGGTCACAGGGATCCCCCCAAGGATCGACCGGACGGGACAGTTCCGTTGGTTCGTGCACAGCATGATGGTGCGTCGGGGCGTGCGTCAATGGGTTTCCGGCCAGTGGTGCCCGACCCCTGGCCGAGGGCCGAATGATTGGATATATTCAGCAGAGTCGAGCCTGAATGAATTCATCCGCAAGGAGGCCGGGACATGGTGCAGCAGGTGAGCGGACCGCGCGAGGTGCGGGCGGCACGGGGAACGGCGCTGACGACGCAGGGGTGGCAGCAGGAGGCGGCCCTGCGGATGCTGATGAACAACCTCGACCCCGAGGTGGCCGAGCACCCGTCGAAGCTGGTCGTCTACGGCGGCACCGGCAAGGCGGCGCGCGACTGGCGCTCCTTCGACGCCATGGTGCGCACGCTCCAGGGGCTGAAGCAGGACGAGACCATGCTGGTGCAGTCCGGGCGGCCGGTCGGCGTCATGCAGACCCACGAGTGGGCGCCGCGGGTGCTGATCGCCAACTCCAACCTGGTCGGCGACTGGGCCAACTGGGAGGAGTTCCGCCGGCTGGAGAGCCTCGGGCTCACCATGTACGGGCAGATGACCGCCGGTTCGTGGATCTACATCGGCACCCAGGGCATCCTCCAGGGCACCTACGAGACCTTCGCCGCCGTCGCCGACAAGCGGTTCGACGGCACCCTGGCGGGCACCATCACCCTCACCGCCGGCCTCGGGGGCATGGGCGGCGCCCAGCCGCTGGCCGTGACCATGAACGGCGGCGTGGCGATCTGCGTCGACTGCGACCCGTCCCGGATCGCCCGCCGGATCGAGCACCGCTACCTGGACGTCGAGGCCAAGGACCTCGGCCACGCCCTGGAGCTCGCCACCGCCGCCCGCGACAAGCGGCAGCCGCTCTCCATCGGCGTGCTCGGCAACGCCGCCGAGCTGGTCCCGCAGCTGCTCGCGATGGACGCGCCGATCGACATCGTCACCGACCAGACCAGCGCCCACGACCCGCTGAGCTACCTGCCGGTCGGCGTCGCCTTCGACGACATGGCCACCTACGCCGCCGAGAAGCCCGCCGAGTTCACCCAGCGCGCCCGCGAGTCGATGGCCCGGCACGTCGAGGCGATGGTCGGCTTCCAGGACCGCGGCGCCGAGGTCTTCGACTACGGCAACTCGATCCGCGGCGAGGCCCAGCTGGCCGGCTACGACCGCGCCTTCGCCTTCCCCGGCTTCGTCCCCGCCTACATCCGGCCGCTGTTCTGCGAGGGCAAGGGCCCGTTCCGCTGGGCCGCCCTGTCCGGCGACCCGCAGGACATCCACAAGACCGACAAGGCCGTCCTCGACCTCTTCCCGGAGAACGAGTCGCTGCACCGCTGGATCCGGATGGCCCAGGAGAAGGTGCACTTCCAGGGCCTGCCCGCGCGGATCTGCTGGCTCGGCTACGGCGAGCGCGACAAGGCCGGCGAGCGGTTCAACGACATGGTCGCCTCCGGCGAGCTGTCCGCGCCGATCGTCATCGGCCGCGACCACCTGGACTGCGGCTCGGTCGCCTCCCCGTACCGGGAGACCGAGTCGATGCTCGACGGCTCCGACGCGATCGCCGACTGGCCGCTGCTCAACGCCATGGTCAACGTCGCCTCCGGCGCGTCCTGGGTCTCCATCCACCACGGCGGCGGCGTCGGCATCGGCCGCTCGATCCACGCCGGGCAGGTCACCGTCGCCGACGGCACCCCGCTGGCCGGCGAGAAGATCCGCCGGGTGCTCACCAACGACCCGGGCATGGGCGTCGTCCGGCACGTCGACGCCGGCTACGACCGGGCCGTCGAGGTCGCCGACGAGCGCGGCGTGCGCGTCCCGATGGGCGAGCTGTGACCGGGCTGACCGCCGGAAGCTTCGAGCAGATGTGGGCTGAGCTGCTCCCCGTGGGCCGCTTCGCCGCGTCCGGCGGCTACCGCCGGTTCGCCTGGAACACCGCCGACGCCGAGTGCCGCGCCTGGTTCGAGCAGCAGGCCCGTGACCGCGGCCTGGCCTACGAGCTGGACCGCAACGGCAACCAGTGGGCCTGGCTGGGCGACCCGGAGGCGGGCGGCGCCGTCGTCACCGGCTCGCACCTGGACTCCGTCCCGGACGGCGGCGCCTTCGACGGCCCGCTCGGCGTGGTGTCCTCCTTCGCGGCGCTGGACGAACTGCGCGCCAGGAACGCGCGGTTCAGCAGGCCGCTGGCGATCGTCAACTTCGGCGACGAGGAGGGCGCCCGGTTCGGCGTGGCCTGCATCGGCTCCCGGCTCAGCGCCGGGGTGCTCGGCCGGGAGGCCGCGTACGAGCTGCGCGACGCCGACGGGGTGCGGCTGCCGGACGCGATGGAGCGGGCCGGCCAGGACCCGACCGCGATCGGCGCCGACGGCGAGCGGCTCGCCCGGATCGGCGCCTTCGTCGAACTCCACGTCGAGCAGGGCCGCCACCTCGCCGAGGACCGGCCGGTCGGCGTCGCCTCGGCGATCTGGCCGCACGGCCGCTGGCGGTTCGACTTCCACGGCGAGGCCAACCACGCCGGCACCACCCGGATCGAGGACCGCCGCGACCCGATGCTGACCTACGCCACCACCGTGCTCGCCGCCCGCAAGAAGGCGCGGCTCGCGGGCGCGCTGGCCACCTTCGGCAAGGTCGCCGTCGAGCCCAACGGCACCAACGCGATCGCCTCGCTGGTCCGCGGCTGGCTGGACTCCCGGGCGGCCGACGAGGCCACCCTCACCGAGCTGGTCGCCCAGATCGAGCACGCCGCGGCCGAGCGCGGCGGGCGCGACGGCGTCCGGGTCGAGCTGACCCGCGAGTCCTACACGCCGGTGGTGGACTTCGACGGCCCGCTGCGCGACCGCCTCGCCGCCCGCCTGGGCGGCGCCCCGGTGCTGCCCACCGGCGCGGGACACGACGCCGGGATCCTGGCATCGGCCGTGCCGACCGCCATGCTGTTCGTGCGGAACCCCAGCGGCGTCTCGCACTCCCCGGCGGAACACGCCGAGACGGCCGACTGCCTGGCCGGCGTCGCCGCCCTCGCCGACGTACTGGAGGATCTGGCGTGTCATCAGTGACCTACTGGGCGCAGTACGCGTGGCTGCCGCACGTCAACGGGCCGGTGGTCGAGCAGGACGTCCTGATCGGCACCGGCGCCGACGGCCGGATCACCGAGGTGCGGCCGGACAGCGGCCCCTGCCCGTCCGGCGCCGTCCGGCTGGCGGGGCTGCTGCTGCCGGGCCAGGCCAACGCCCACTCGCACGCCTTCCACCGGGCGCTGCGCGGCCACGTCCAGGTCGGCTCCGGCACCTTCTGGACCTGGCGCGACACCATGTACCGGTTCGCCGGAGCGCTCGACCCGGACCGCTACCTGGCGCTCGCCACCGCCGTCTACGCGGAGATGGCGCTGGCCGGGATCACCGCCGTCGGCGAGTTCCACTACCTGCACCACGCGCCCGGCGGCGTCCGCTACGACGACCCCAACGCGATGGGCGAGGCGCTGATCGAGGCAGCCGCCCGGGCCGGCGTCCGGATCACCCTGCTCGACACCTGCTACCTGTCCTCCGGCTTCGGCGCCGAGCCGACCAGGCCGCAGCTCCGGTTCGGCGACGGCGACGCCGACGCCTGGGCCGAGCGGGCCGACGCCCTGCGCCCGCGCGAGCACGCCCGGATCGGCGCCGCCGTCCACTCGGTGCGCGCCGTGCCCGCCGAGCAGCTCGGCACCGTCGCCCACTGGGCGGCGATGCGCGAGGCGCCGCTGCACGTCCACCTGTCCGAGCAGACCGCCGAGAACGACGCCTGCCTCGCCGCGCACGGGGTCACCCCGACCCGGCTGCTCGCCGACCACGGCGCGCTCGGCCCGCGCACCTCGGCCGTGCACGCCACCCACCTCACCGAGGAGGACGTCAAGCTGCTGACCGACTCCTCCACCACCGTCTGCATGTGCCCCACCACCGAACGGGACCTCGCGGACGGCATCGGCCCGGCCCGGCAGCTGGCCTCCGGCGGCTGCCCGATCACCCTCGGCAGCGACAGCCACGCCGTCGTCGACCCGTTCGAGGAGGCCCGGGCGCTGGAGCTGGACGAGCGGCTGCGCACCCGCACCCGCGGCCACTGGACGGCCAACGCGCTGCTGCGGGCGGGCACCGAGGACGGGCACGCCTCGCTCGGCTGGCCCGAGGCCGGGCGGATCGAGGCCGGCGCCCTGGCCGACTTCACCGTGATCGCGCTGGACTCGGTGCGCACCGCGGGCCCGCCGCCCCGGCTCGGCGCGGAGATCGCGGTGTTCGCGGCCTCGGCGGCGGACGTGCGGCACGTGGTGGTCGGCGGGCGCCAGGTGGTCCGGGACGGCGCGCACCTGCTGGTGCCGGACGTGCCGGGCGCGCTGCGGTCCTCGATCGACGCCCTGAGCTGCTGAGCTGTCGTTCTCCCGACAGGGCTGAGCTGTCGTTCTCCCGAAAGGTAAGACGTGACCTCCCCGAGCATTCCGAGCACGCTGATCACCGGCATCGGCACGCTGGTCACCAACGACCCCGCGCACGGGACCGGGCCGCTCGGCCTGCTCACCGACGCGGCGGTGGTGATCGACGGCGACGCCGTCGCCTGGGTCGGCCCGGCCGCCGAGGCGCCCGCCGCCGACGAGCGGTTCGACGCGGCGGGCCGCGCCCTGCTGCCCGGCTTCGTCGACTCGCACGCCCACCTGGTCTTCGCCGGCGACCGCACCGCCGAGTTCAACGCCCGGATGTCCGGGCAGTCCTACTCGGCGGGCGGCATCCGCACCACGGTGGCCGCCACCCGGGCCGCCGCCGACGCCGAGCTGGACGCCAACCTGGCCCGGCTGGTGCGCGAGGCGCTGCGCCAGGGCACCACGCTGGTCGAGTGCAAGTCCGGCTACGGGCTCACCGTCGAGGACGAGTCCCGGGCGCTGCGGATCGCCTCCTCGTACACGCCGGAGACCACCTTCCTGGGCGCCCACGTGGTGGCCCCGGAGTTCGCCGACGACCCGGCCGGCTACGTCGAGCTGGTCACCGGCCCGATGCTGGACGCCTGCGCCCCGTACGCCCGCTGGGTGGACGTGTTCTGCGAGAAGGGCGCCTTCGACGGCGACCAGGCGCGGGCGATCCTCACCGCCGGGGTGGAGCGCGGGCTGACCCCCCGGGTGCACGCCAACCAGCTGACGTACGGTCCGGGCGTGCAGCTGGCCGTGGAGCTGGGCGCGGCCTCGGCCGACCACTGCACCCACCTCACCGACGAGGACGTGGCCGCGCTGGCCGGCTCCTCGACGGTGGCGACCCTGCTGCCGGGCGCCGAGTTCTCCACCCGGGCGGTCTACCCGGACGCGCGCCGGCTGCTGGACGCGGGGGCGGTGGTGGCGCTGTCCACCGACTGCAACCCGGGCTCCAGCTTCACCAGCTCGATGGCGTTCTGCATCGCGGTGGCGGTGCGCGAGATGGGCATGACGCCCGACGAGGCCCTCTGGTCGGCGACGGCGGGCGGCGCGCACGCGCTGCGGCGCACGGACGTGGGCACGGTGACGGTGGGTGCGCGGGCGGACCTGCAGCTGCTGGACGCGCCCTCGCACGTGCACCTGGCGTACCGGCCGGGTGTGCCGCTGACGGCGGCGGTCTGGCGCGCGGGCGTGCGCGAGGTCTGAACGGGGCGCCGAGCAACGCCGGGCAACGGATGACGGCGGCGGGGCCCGCTCGGGACCCCGCCGCCGTCATCCGTTGTCAGCCGAGCTCCAGCGACCTGCGCAGGAAGTCGAGCTGGTGGTGGAGCAGGTGCTCGGCCACCGCCTCGTCGCTCGGCGAGTGGCCGGTGCCGACGAGCGGCAGGACCTCGTGCGGGCGTCCGGCGGCGAGCAGCGCGGCGGACAGCCGCAGGGTGTGGGCGGGCAGCACGTTGTCGTCGGCGAGGCCCTGGATCAGCAGCAGCGGGCGCCGCAGCCCGGGCGCGTCGGGCAGCAGCGAGGCGGCGTCGTACCACTCGGGGTGCTCGTCGGGGTGGCCGAGGAAGCGTTCCTTCCAGTGGGTGTCGTAGAGCCGGTGGTCGGTGGGGGCGGCTCCGGCGACGGCGGCGTGGAAGACGTCGGGGCGGCGCAGCACGGCGAGGGCGGCCAGGAAGCCGCCGTAGGACCAGCCGCGGATCGCGACCCGGTCGAGGTCGAGCAGTCCGGGGCGCCGGGCGGCGGTCGCGTGCAGGGCCTCGACCTGGTCGGCGAGGGCGGGGTCGGCGATGTCCGCGTGGACGGTCTTCTCCCAGCGCGGACCGCGCCCGGGGGTGCCGCGGCCGTCGACGGCGAGCACGGCGAAGCCCTGGTCGGCGAACCACTGGGAGGTGAGGTCCCACCAGTGCGGGGCGGCGGTGACCTTCTGCATCGCGGGCCCGCCGTAGGGGTCGAGCAGGACGGGCAGCGGGCCGTCCCCGGGGCGGTGGCCGGCGGGCAGGAAGAGCGTGGCGCGCAGCTCGCGGGGGCCGAGGCGGAGCGGCTCGGGGCGGGTGGTGAGGACGGGCGTCTCGGTGTGCGAGGCCAGGGTCCGGGTGGGACGGCCGTCGCGGTGGACGGTGGTGCGGCCGGTGGGCGCGCCGGGCGTGCGTGCGAGGTGGACGAGCGTGCCGTCGCGGCGCGCGCCGGTGTGCACGCCGGGCTCGTGGCTCAGTCGGACAGCGCCCGAGGCCTGGTCCCACGACCACAAATGGGTCTCGGTCGGCTCGTCGGAGGCGGTGAAGAGGACCTGTCCGCCGTCGGTGCCGACCACGGAGCGTATCTGGAGGCCGGGCGGGGTGACGGGCTCGCCGTCGACGGTGAGGTGCCGGGTGTCGCCGTGGTCGGCGCAGTCGACCAGCGCGCCGGCGGCGGTGCGGACGGGCAGTCCGGGGAGCAGTTCGACCCAGTGCTCGTCGCGCCGCTCGGCGAGGACCCGGGTGGCGCCGTCGGCGGGGTCGACCGCGAGGGTGAGCAGGGTGCGCTGGTCGCGGCTCTGCACGGCGGCGTACGGGCCGTGGGCGTCCCAGCCGGCGGCGGTGAGGTACTCGTACCCGGCCCGGTCCCAGCGGACCTCGGTGCGCCCGCCGTCGAGGCCGAGCAGCCAGAGGGTGACCTCGGCGTTGTCGGTGCCGGCCAGGGGGTAGCGGATGACGCGCGGCGCCCGGGAGGGGTCGGCCGGGTCGGCGAGGTGGAGGCGGCGCAGCGGCCGCTCGTCGACCCGGGCGACCAGCACCCGGGTGCCGTCGGGGGACCACCAGTGGGCCCGGTGGCGGTGCATGGACTCGGCGGCGACGTGCTCGGGCACGCCGTAGCGGACCTCGGCGTCCTCGGGTTCGGCGAGCGCGCGGTCCGTGCCGCCGTCGGCGTCGACGACCCGCAGGGCGCCGCCGCCGACGTAGGCGATCCGCCGGCCGGCGGGGTCGGGGCGCGGGTCGTACACCTCGGTGGCGGTGGGGACGCGGCGGACGTCTCCGGTGGCGGTGTCGGCGAGCCACAGGACGCCGCCGAGGGCGAAGGCGGCGAGCCGGCCGGCGGCGTCGGTGGTGTACGCGGTGATGCCGCGGGCGTGGACGCGGGCGCGTTCGCGGCGGATCCGTTCGGCCTCGGGCAGCTCGGCGTCGGCGTGGTCGGCGCCGAGGGCGGCGGGGTCGGCGAGCAGGCGTTCCTCGCCGGTGTCGGTGTCCAGGGCCCAGAGGCAGCTGACGGGGTCGCCGCCGCCCCGGCTGCGCAGGAAGAGCACGGTGCGCCCGTCGGCGCCGATGGCCAGCTGGGCGGGGGCGCCGAGGGTGAGGCGCCGGGTGCGGGCGAGCTGGCGGGGGAGCGAATCGGTCGGCAGGGAGTCGGCTGGCACGGAGTCGGTCGGCATGGGGCACCGTAGGCAGATCCGCGGGCCGTCGTCGAGGGGATGGAAGACGACCGGGGCCGGGTGAGGCAGGCGTCAGTGCACGTCGCCCATCAGCTGCACGACCTTGCGGCGGTACGCGTAGAGGCCCACGCCGGCGACGATCGCCATGCCGCCCTGGACGGCGAAGTACCAGGTCGAGCCGACCACGTTGTCACCGAGGACCAGCTGGAAGATGGCCGCGACGCAGTCGCCGGCGGTGACGGCGAGGAACCAGACGCCCATCATCTGGCTGGCGTACTTGGTCGGGGCCAGCTTGGTGGTGACGGACAGGCCGACGGGGGAGAGGGTCAGCTCGCCGACGGTCTGGATGAGGTAGACCATGGCCAGCCAGAGCGGCGTGACCTTGGCACCGCCGGAGGCGGCGGCCATGGCCAGCATCATGACCATGAACGAGACGCCGATCATCAGCAGGCCGAAGGAGAACTTCGCCGTGGTGCTGGGGTTCTTGGAGCGGCGCGAGAGCGCCACCCAGATCCAGGCGAAGACCGGGGCCAGGGCCATGATGTACAGCGGGTTGAGCGACTGGAACCAGCTGGACGGGAAGTCGAAGCCGAACAGCGTGGACGAGGTGTGGTCCTGCGCGAAGATGTTCAGCGTCGAGCCGGACTGGTCGTAGATCATCCAGAACACGGCGGCGGCGACGAAGAACCAGATGTAGCCGCTCATCCGGGACTGCTCGGTCTCGTCGAGCTCCTTGTCGCGCTTCACCTTGGCGAAGACGAAGACCGGGATCGCCAGGCCCGCGATGGACAGCGGCCAGATCGCCCAGTTGATGGTGAAGTGGCCGGTCAGCGCGACGATCGCGTAGAAGACGACGGCGGCGGCGAGCCAGGCACCGGCCTTCTTGAAGATGGCGCTCTTCTCGGCGGGCGAGATCGGCGAGGTGACCACATTGCTCTTGGGGCTCAGGTGGCGGGTGCCGAACAGGAACTGGGTGAGGCCCAGGGCCATGCCGACGCCGGCGAGGGCGAAGCCGAGGTGCCAGTTCACGTTCTGGCCGATGGTGCCGATGACCAGCGGGGCGGCGAAGGCACCGAGGTTGATGCCCATGTAGAAGATCGTGAAGCCGCCGTCCCGGCGCGGGTCGTTGGGCCCGTCGTAGAGGTGGCCGACCATCGTGGAGATGTTCGCCTTGAGCAGGCCGGAGCCGATCGCGATGAACACGAGGCCGCCGAAGAACGAGACGCTGACCGGCAGGGCCAACAGGAAGTGCCCGATCATGATGATCGAGCCGCCGAGGGCGACGGTCTTCCGGGCACCGAGGAAGCGGTCGGCGATCCAGCCGCCCGGGAGGGCCAGCAGGTAGACCATCGCGGTGTACACGCTGTACACCGCGGAAGCGGTGGCGAGCTTCATGCCGAGACCGCCGTCGGTGACGGAGGCGGTCATGTAGAGCACCAGCAGGGCACGCATGCCGTAGTAGCTGAAGCGCTCCCACATCTCGCTCATGAAGAGCGTGGCGAGGCCCCGGGGGTGCCCGAGGAAGGTCTTGCCGCCGGGAGAGGCCGACTGAACGCCGGACTCCATGGTCGTAGACGCCATGAGTAGTGGTTCCTTGCCTGACAGCGTCCGCCAAGGGTGGCGGCGGACGGGACAGAACCACTCTACGTGGCGACATTTGGCGTTATCAGCTGACAAAAGAGGCCAATTAGGTATGTCGATGGTAAAGACAGCGACAGATTCACCTCATTGATCCATGGTAGGACAGGCAAAATCCCTTCGGTTTCAAGATCAAAGCGAAGGATCTTCACCGAACGGGCGGTCCGGGCGTGTCGGTTGAGGCACGTTCGCACTCCGTATAACGATCACGCAGTGTGAACTACCTCACGGGGCCTACGGGTATTCCCCGGCCGACTACCATCACCACATGACCTGTGTGCTGCTCGCCGAGGACGACCCGGCGATCTCCGAACCGCTCGCCCGGGCACTGCGCCGCGAGGGCTACGAGGTGCTCGTCCGCGAGGACGGTCCGTCCGCACTGGCCGCGGGGCTCGGCGAGGAGGTCGACCTCGTCGTCCTGGACCTCGGCCTGCCCGAGATGGACGGGCTGGAGGTCTGCCGCCGGCTGCGCGCGGACGGCCGCAGCTGCCCCGTCCTGGTCCTCACGGCCCGCGCCGACGAGGTCGACACGGTGGTCGGCCTGGACGCCGGCGCCGACGACTACGTCACCAAGCCCTTCCGCCTCGCCGAGCTGCTCGCCCGCGTCCGGGCCCTGCTGCGGCGCGGCAACGTCGACCAGCTCACCACCGGCGCGCACGGCGTCAAGATCGACATCGAGTCGCACCGCGCCTGGCTCGGCGAGGAGGAGCTCACCCTCTCCGCCAAGGAGTTCGAGCTGCTACGGGTGCTCGTCCGGGACGCCGGCCGGGTGGTCACCCGCGAGGAGATCATGCGGCAGGTCTGGGACACCACCTGGTGGACCTCCACCAAGACCCTGGACATGCACATCTCCTGGCTGCGCAAGAAGCTCGGCGACGATGCGGCCAACCCCCGCTACATCGCCACCGTGCGCGGAGTGGGGTTCCGCTTCGAGAAGAATTAGGGCCCAGCGGGCATCCCGGCCGGGGGCGTCCATCACCACGGGGAGCCGCAGCGTGAAACGCCGGATGATCAACTCGCTGCTGTGCGTCGTCCTCGTGGTGGTCGTGGTGTTCTGCGTCCCGCTCGCCCTGGTCGAGAAGCGCACCATCGTCAACGGCGCCCAGGACCGGGTGGACGCCGCCGCCGTCCGGGTGCTCGCCCTGGTGGAGAACCGGCTCGCCGCCCAGGAGCCGGTCACCGGGGACAAGTTCGCCAACCAGGTCTCCGAGGGCCAGTACGTCGAGGTCGACATCCCCGGCCAGGGGGTCGTCTCCAGCGGCGAGCGGCCCGACAGCGGCCACCTGCTCAAGGCCGTCGAGCGCGGCGCCAGCCACGAGACCGTGACCGTCGAGCAGTCCCGCGAGGCGGTCGACCACGAGATCGCCAACATGCTGCTGCTGCTCGGCGTGGTCGCGCTGCTCGCCGTGCAGGCCGCCGTCGCCCTCGCCGTCTGGCAGGCCAAGCGGCTGGCCCGACCGCTCACCGACCTCGCCGAGACCGCCGAGCGGCTCGGCTCCGGCGACCCGCGCCCGCGCGACCGCCGTTACGGGGTGCCCGAACTCGACCGGGTCGCCGAGGTGCTCGACACCAGCGCCGAGCGGATCGCCCGGATGCTCACCGCCGAACGCCGGCTCGCCGCCGACGCCTCGCACCAGCTGCGCACCCCGCTGACGGCGCTCTCCATGCGGCTGGAGGAGATCACCGCGGTCGCCGAGGATCCGGAGACCGTCAAGGAGGAGGCCACCATCGCCCTCCAGCAGGTCGAGCGGCTCACCGACGTCGTCCAGCGGCTGCTCACCACCCAGCGCGACCC
This sequence comes from Kitasatospora sp. NPDC057595, assembly GCF_042800875.1. NCBI lineage: Bacteria > Bacillati > Actinomycetota > Actinomycetes > Kitasatosporales > Streptomycetaceae > Kitasatospora > Kitasatospora sp. NPDC057595. The sequence goes on from NZ_JBHVGL010000002.1 coordinate 599,971, forward strand.
GCGCAGCCCCACCGCCGTCGCCTTCGACCTCGACGACGTGGTCAAGCAGCAGATCGAGGAGTGGGGGCCGTCGCTGCGCGGGACCGGCCGGGTGCTCCAGGTCGAGGGCCTGCACGGGGTCATCGCGGTCGGCACCCCCGGCACGGTCGCCCAGGTGCTGGCCACCCTGATCGAGAACTCGCTGATGCACGGCGCCGGCACGATCACCCTGCGGGTGCGGCCGTCCGGGACGTCGGTGGTCGTCGAGGTGCAGGACGAGGGCCCCGGGGTGCCGGCCGAGCTGGGCAACCGGGTCTTCGAGCGCGCCGTCAGCGGCCGCAACTCGACCGGCATCGGCCTCGCCGTCGCCCGCGACCTCGCGGAGGCGGACGGCGGGCGGCTGGAGCTGCTCTCGTTGCGGCCGGCGGTGTTCGCGCTCTTCCTGGGCCGCAGCCAGCGCGAGGGGTGATCCCCGCCGGACGCGGCCCGGGGGAGGGTTCAGAGCTTGGCGTCCCGGACCACGTCCAGGTCGGTGAAGGTGGGCGGCGCGTCGCAGAGCGCGACCATCTCGCGGTAGATCCGGTCGGTCTCCGGCAGGCCCGAGTTGCGCATCGCGGCCTCGTACGAGGGGAACTCGACGATCTCCACCACGTGCCGCGGGTCGGAGCGGTCGGTGCCGACCAGGGCGTGGTCGACGGTCCGCCGGCCCTCGGTCTGCTCGACCCAGCGGTCCAGCAGGCCGTTGAGTTCGTCGAGGTGGTCGGTGCGGCAGTCGATGAGCTGGACGAAGGTCATGGCGAGCCTCCTGTGTCCCCCGCGGCCTCGATCGTTCGCCGGCCGTGCTCGCCCTCCGTCACCACTGTCCTCCGGCGGCGGCCGGGGCGCCAACCGGGGCGTCGGGAGGCGGCCTACTCGGCCTTGGCGTAGCGGATCTGCTCGGCGGCCAGCATCAGCTCGGCCTGGGCGACCACGGTGGCGGCCGGCGCGCCCGGGGCCTGCGGGGCGTCCGACGCGGCCTGCGCGCGGGCCGCGGCGAGCTGCTCCTCGGTCGGCTCCGGGACGGCTTTGAACACCCAGGTCCGGTAGGAGATGAAGCGGAACACCGTGCCGAGCGCCAGGCCGAGCACCTTCGCGGCCAGCTGCTCGAAGTGCGAGGAGAGCCCCAGCACGTAGACCGAGAAGCCGAGCACCCCGGTCTCGATCAGCATGCCGGCGCCGCTGAACACCAGGAACAGCGTGATCTCCCGCTTGCGCGAGGCGGCATCGCGGTCCCGGTACAGCCAGTAGCGGTAGCCCAGGTAGTTGGTGGCGATCGCGACCAGCGTGGCGGCGATGTTGGAGCGCAGTGAGGCCAGGTGGAGACCGTTGAGGCAGACCCAGAAGACGGCGAAGTTCACCACCACGCCACTGAGGCCGACCAGACCGAACTTCACCGCCTCGCCCGACAGGCCGCGCAGCTTCTGCGCCAGCGAGGGGTTCGACCCCGTGGTCGTCGCCATACCGGGCTGCCTCCGTGTGCCTGCGTGCCTGCGGACGAAAGGGTGCCGAGGCCTGAGTGCCGTCAACCCCTTGAGCCCTGCGTGCACACACATGATCGGATCGCGCGTACCAGGACCTAGCCGACCAGGCTACCCGGTTACACCGATCGGCTCAGCACCCCTGACGCGTCCACCCGGGTCCACCCACCGGGACGCCGTTGCGCGGGGAGCGGTTCCACGGCCTCCGACCGGCCCGGATATCCTGGCGGGGTGACTTCCCCGGGCAACGCGAATTTTCCAGTGGTGGGCATGATCGGCGGCGGGCAGCTTGCCCGCATGGCACACCAGGCGGGCATCCCGCTCGGGATCCGGTTCAAGCTCCTCGCCGACACTCCCCAGGACTCGGCGGCGCAGGTCGTCTCCGACGTCGTCCTCGGCGACTACCGAGACCTCGACACCCTCCGGCGCTTCGCCGAGGGCTGCGACGTCATCACCTTCGACCACGAGCACGTGCCGACCGAGCACCTGCGGGCCCTGCAAGCCGACGGCGTCGCCGTCCGGCCCGGCCCGGACGCGCTGGTCAACGCCCAGGACAAGGGCGTGATGCGGGCCAAGCTGGACTCCATCGGCGTCCCCTGCCCCCGGCACCGGATCGTCGCCGATCCGGCCGACGTGACCGCCTTCGCGAACGAGGGCACGGGCTACCCGGTGGTCCTCAAGACCGTCCGCGGCGGCTACGACGGCAAGGGCGTCTGGGTGGTCGGCGACGAGGAGGAGGCCGCGGCCCCGTTCCTGGCCGGCGTCCCGGTGCTCGCCGAGGAGAAGGTCGACTTCGTCCGCGAGCTGGCCGCCAACGTGGTCCGCTCGCCCAGCGGCCAGGCCGTCGCCTACCCGGTGGTGGAGAGCGTCCAGGAGAACGGCGTCTGCGCCGAGGTCACCGCCCCGGCGCCGGACCTCGACCCGGCGCTGTCCGACGAGGCCCAGCAGCTCGCCCTGCGGATCGCCGGCGAGCTGGACATCACCGGCCACCTCGCCGTCGAGCTGTTCCAGACCCGCGACGGCCGGATCCTGGTCAACGAGCTGGCCATGCGGCCGCACAACTCCGGGCACTGGAGCCAGGACGGCGCCGTCACCTCGCAGTTCGAGAACCACCTGCGGGCCGTCCTCGACCTGCCGCTCGGCGACCCCCGGCCGCGCGCCAAGTGGACCGTCATGGTCAACGTCCTGGGCGGCGACTACCCGGACATGTACCACGCCTTCCTGCACTGCATGGCCCGCGACCCCGGCCTGCGGATCCACATGTACGGCAAGGACGTGAAGCCCGGCCGCAAGGTCGGCCACGTCAACGTCTTCGGGGACGACCTCGACGACGTCCGCGAGCGCGCCCGCCACGCGGCCGCCTACCTGCGAGGAACGATCACCGAATGACCTCTTCCAGCACTCCGGTTGTCGGCATCGTCATGGGCTCGGACTCCGACTGGCCCGTGATGGAGGCCGCCGCCCAGGCCCTCGACGAGTTCGAGATCCCCTACGAGGTCGACGTCGTCTCCGCGCACCGGATGCCGCGCGAGATGGTGGCCTACGGCGAGAACGCCCACAAGCGCGGGCTGAAGGCGATCATCGCCGGTGCCGGCGGCGCCGCCCACCTGCCGGGCATGCTCGCCTCGGTCACCCCGCTGCCGGTGATCGGCGTGCCGGTCCCGCTGCGCTACCTGGACGGCATGGACAGCCTGCTGTCGATCGTGCAGATGCCGGCCGGTGTGCCGGTGGCCACCGTCTCGGTGGCGGGCGCGCGCAACGCGGGCCTGCTGGCGGTGCGGATGCTGGCCGCCTTCGACCCGGAGCTGACCGAGCGGATGACCGACTTCCAGGCCGAGCTGAACGCCCAGGCCACCGAGAAGGGCAAGAAGCTGCGCACCAAGGTGGCGGGTTCGGCGTCCTTCGGCTTCGGGAAGTAGTCACAAAAGCAGTTTTGTCGGATACAACAGCTCGTATGACCTCAGAGCCGCTGGATCCCACCCCCGCCGACGCCGCCGCCCTGCTGGAGCGCGCCCGGGCCGTCCTGCGCGCCGCCCCCGTGGTGGACGGCCACAACGACCTCCCCTGGGCGATGCGCGAGCAGGCCGGCTACGACCTCGACGCGCTCGACCTGGCCGCCGACCAGAGCGCCCGTCTGCACACCGACCTCGCCCGCCTCACCGCGGGCGGGGTCGGCGCGCAGTTCTGGTCTGTCTACGTGCCCAGCCGGCTCGCCGGGGACCACGCGGTCAGCGCCACCCTCGAACAGATCGACTTCGTGCACGCCCTGGTCGACCGCTTCCCCGACCGGCTGCGGCTCGCGCTCACCGCCGACGACCTGGAGGCCGCCCGCGCCGAGGGCCGCATCGCCTCCCTCATCGGCGCCGAGGGCGGCCACTCCATCGACTGCTCGCTCGCCACCCTGCGCGCCCTGTACGCGCTCGGCGTCCGGTACATGACGCTCACCCACAACGACAACACCCCGTGGGCCGACTCCGCCACCGACAAGCCCGTCGCCGGCGGCCTCACCGCCTTCGGGGAGGAGGTCGTCCGCGAGATGAACCGGCTCGGCATGCTCGTCGACCTCTCGCACGTCTCCGCCGACACCATGCGCGACGCGCTGCGGGTCAGCGAGGCGCCCGTGATCTTCTCGCACTCCTCCTCGCGCGCCGTCTGCGCCCACCCGCGCAACGTCCCCGACGACGTGCTCGCGCAGCTCCCCGGCAACGGCGGCGTGGCGATGGCCACCTTCGTGCCCAAGTTCATCCTGCCCGCCGCCATCGAGTGGACCGCCGCCGCGGACGAGAACATGCGCGCCCACGGCTTCGACCCCCTGGACACCACCCCCGCGGCGATGGCCTGCCAGCGCGCCTTCGAGCAGGCCGACCCGCGCCCGGTCGCCACCGTCGCCACCGTCGCCGACCACCTCGACCACATGCGCGAGGTCGCCGGCGTCGACCACATCGGCATCGGCGGCGACTACGACGGCACGGCCTTCCTCCCGGACGGCCTCGACGACGTCGCCGGCTACCCCAACCTGATCGCCGAACTGCTCCGCCGCGGCTGGTCCGACACCGACCTCTCCAAGCTCACCTGGCACAACGCCGTCCGCGTCCTGCGCGACGCCGAATCCACCGCCGGCCGCCTGCGCACCGAGGGCCGCCCCCGCTCCCTCGCCACCCTCGCCGGCCTCCACGGCCTCGACGACTGACCCGGGGGCGGCCGGCTCAGCCCAGCGCCGGGATCTCGATGGCCGGGCACCTGTCCATGACCATCTCCACCCCGGCGGCGGTGGTCCGCTCGTACGCGGCCTCGTCGACCACGCCGAGCTGGAACCAGACCGCCCCGGCACCGACGGCCACCGCCTGGTCGGCGACCGCGCCCGCGAGTTCGCTGTTCACGAAGACGTCCACCACGTCGACCGGGAAGGGGATCTCGGCGAGCGAGCGGTAGCCCTGCTCGCCGAGGACCGTCTCGGCCTTCGGGTGGACGGGCACGATCCGCTTGCCGTAGCCCTGCAGCACCTGGGCCACCCGGTACGCGGCGCGGGCGGTGTTGGTGGACAGGCCGACCACCGCCCAGGTGTCGCCCTTGGCGGTGAGGATGGAGCGGACCGTCGCTTCGTCGCCGTAGTTCGTCATGACCGGGGCAACGACCGGCCCCGGTCGGGGATTCCCGCCGCGATTCCTGCCGGGACCGCGGCGGGCACCGCCGTCAGCTGGGGCGGCCTAGGGCGCGGTAGGTCCAGCCGGCGGCGCGCCAGGCGTCGGCGTCGAGCACGTTGCGTCCGTCGAGGAGGCGGCGCTCGGCGACCACCGCGCCCAGCTCGGCGGGGTCGAGGCCGCGGAACTCCTGCCACTCGGTGAGGTGCAGGACGACGTGCGCGCCCTCGGCGGCCTCCAGCGCCGAGGGCGCGTAGGCCAGGCCCGGGAACATCTTGCGGGCGTTGTCCATCGCCTTGGGGTCGTAGACGGTGACCTGCGCGCCCTGGAGCTGGATCTGGGCGGCGACGTTGAGCGCGGGAGAGTCCCGGATGTCGTCCGAGTTGGGCTTGAACGCGGCGCCGAGGACGGCAACCCGGCGGCCCAGGAAGCCGCCGTCGCACTGCTCTCGGGCCAGCTCGACCATCCGGGAACGGCGGCGCATGTTGATCGAGTCGACCTCGCGCAGGAAGGTCAGCGCCTGGTCGGCGCCCAGCTCGCCGGCCCGCGCCATGAACGCCCGGATGTCCTTGGGCAGGCAGCCGCCGCCGAAGCCCAGGCCGGAGTTGAGGAACTTGCCGCCGATCCGCTCGTCCAGGGCGAGCGCCGCGCTCAGCTGGGTGACGTCGGCGCCGGCCGCCTCGCAGACCTCCGCCATCGCGTTGATGAAGGAGATCTTGGTGGCCAGGAAGGAGTTGGCGGCGGTCTTCACGAGTTCGGCGGTCGCGTAGTCGGTGACCAGGAAGGGCACCCCGGAGGCGATCGGCTCGGCGTACACCTCGCGCAGCAGCCGCTCGGCGCGCTCGCTGCGGGCGCCGACCACGATCCGGTCCGGGCGCAGGGTGTCCTGGACGGCGAAGCCCTCGCGCAGGAACTCCGGGTTCCAGGCCAGTTCGGCGCCCTCGCCGACCGGGGCCAGCGCGGCCAGCCGCTCCGCCAGCCGGCCCGCCGAGCCGACCGGCACGGTGGACTTGCCGACCACCAGCACCGGGCGGGTCAGGTGCGGGGCGAGCGCGTCGATCGCGGCGTCCACGTACGACATGTCGGCGGCGAACTCGCCCTTGCGCTGCGGGGTGTTGACGCAGACGAAGTGCACGTCGCCGAACTCCGCGGCCTCCTCGGCGGAGGTGGTGAACCGCAGCCGTCCGGTCGAACCCTCGTGCCCGGCCACGTGCTTGAGCAGCAGTTCGGACAGGCCCGGCTCGTACATCGGGACCTTGCCGGCGGTCAGGGTGGCGATCTTCTCCGGGTCGATGTCCAGCCCCAGCACCTCGAAGCCGAACTCCGCCATGGCGGCGGCGTGGGTGGCGCCGAGATAGCCGGTGCCGATCACGGAGATGCGGAGGGTCACGGTTTCCCCTTCGGGCGGGCGTCGGGCGGCGCGGCTCCGGGTGGTGGCCGCGCCCACCGATGCTATCCGGCCCTACAGGAGGACCCGGACCGTCCCGCGGGCCCCGGTTTCGGCCGATGTCCGCGAAGCCCCGCGCGGGGGCCGGGGCCGACGGCACAATACGCGCATGGAGCCGGAGGACGAACGGTCGGGCGAGCCCGTGCGGCGGCCGGCCCCGTCCGGGCTGAACCTCTTCGAACCGAGGGAGCAGCCGGCGCAGCGGCCGGGAGATCCGGGGAAGCCGGGGGAGCCGGGCGAGGGGCCCGACGGCGAATCCGACGGCCGAGCCGACGGCGGATCCGGGGAGTCCCGGCGCCGCCGTAGCCGGCGGGTGCTGCTCTGGACCGTCTCCACCCTGCTCGCGCTCGTCCTCGGCGCCTGCGGCGCCCTCTGGTGGACGGCCGAGCACTACGCCTCCTCCGTCCGCCGCATCCCGGACGCCTTCCCGGCCGTGCCGGAGTCCGCCCAGCCGAAGCCCGTCCCGGGCAGCGGCCTCAACTTCCTGCTGGTCGGCCTGGACGCCCGCTCCGACACCCCCACCACCGGCAGCGCCGCCAAGGCCCCGGCCTGGCGGGCCGGCGCGGCCCGCAGCGACACCATGATGCTGCTGCACCTCTCCGAGGACCGGGGCTCCGCCACCCTGGTCTCGCTGCCCCGCGACACCTGGGTTCCGGTGCCCGGCCACGGCGAGGCCAAGCTGAACGCCGCCTACTCCTGGGGCGGCCCGGCGCTGATGACCGAGACGGTGCAGAACCTCACCGGCATCCGCGTCGACCACCTCGCGGTGATCGACTGGAACGGCTTCCGCGCCCTCACCGACGCGGTCGGCGGCGTCGACATCACCGTCCCGCGCACCATCGAGGGCGTCGGCGAGGCCCGCGCCTGGGAGGCCGGCACCCACCACATGGACGGCGCCACCGCGCTGCTCTACGTCCGCGAGCGCTACGGCCTGCCCGGCGGCGACCTCGACCGCACCAAACGCCAGCAGAACTTCCTGCGGGCGCTGATGCTCAAGGTGATGGACTCCGGCACGCTCGCCGCTCCGGCGCGGCTCGGCGGTCTGCTGGGCACGGTCGGCGAGGTGGTCAGCGTCGACGACCGGCTCTCCAACACCGACCTGTTCCAGCTCGCCTGGAGCCTGCGCTCGTTGCGCGCGGACGGCGTGCGCTTCCTGAACGCGCCGTTCGGCGGCTTCGCGACCCGGGGCGAGCAGAGCGTGGTGCTGCTGGCCGAGCACCCGGCGGAGCGGCTCTGGGAGGCGATCCGCAACGACCGCACCGACCAGTACTTCCAGGAGCACCGCGCCGGCGACACCCTCGGCCCGGACGTCGACTGACCTAGGCAGCCGCAGGTCGGAGCCCTAGGATTCTACTGAACGGTAGTTAACCGGAATCGACTCACTCTCCGAAGAGGCGGGCATCATGGCGGGCAGCGCAGGGGCGGCGGACTTCGATCTCTTCCGGATCTCCGAGGAGCACGAGATGCTCCGTGAGGCGGTGCGTTCGCTGGCCGAGGCGAAGATCGCTCCGTTCGCGGCGGAGGTGGACGAGCAGGGGCGGTTCCCGCAGGAGGCGTTGGAGGCGTTGCGGGGCAATGACCTGCACGCGGTGCATGTGCCGGAGGAGTTCGGGGGTGCGGGGGCGGACGCGCTGGCGACGGTGATCGTGATCGAGGAGGTGGCGCGGGTGTGCGCCTCGTCGTCGTTGATCCCGGCGGTGAACAAGCTGGGTTCGTTGCCGGTGCAGCTGTCGGGTTCGCGGGAGTTGAAGGAGCGGTACCTGGGGGCGCTGGCGCGTGGTGAGGGGATGTTCTCGTACTGCCTGTCGGAGCCGGAGGCGGGTTCGGACGCGGCGGGGATGCGTACGCGGGCGGTGCGTGACGGGGACTTCTGGGTGCTGGACGGGGTGAAGCGGTGGATCACCAACGCCGGTGTGTCGGAGTTCTACACGGTGATGGCGGTGACGGATCCGGAGAAGCGCTC
>NZ_JBHVGL010000003.1:0-23388 GCF_042800875.1 Kitasatospora sp. NPDC057595
CAGACCGTCGTCATGGTCACCCACGACCCCGTCGCCGCCGCCTACGCCGACCGCGTCGTCTTCCTCGCCGACGGCCGCATCGTCGACGAACTGGCGAACCCCACCGCCGACACCGTCCTGGACCGCATGCGCCGCTTCGACGCCAAGGGCCGCACCAGCTGACGCCCCGCGTCCGCCACCCGACCCTCCGCACACTCCAGGACACCCCATGTACCGCACCGCACTGCGCAATGTGCTGGCCCACAAGGGCCGACTGCTGATGACGGCGCTCGCCGTGCTCCTCGGCACCGCCTTCGTGGCCGGCACCCTCGTCTTCACCGACACCTTCGGCAACGCCATGCGCTCCCAGAGCGCCAAGAGCTACTCCGACATCGCCGTCACCGTCAACGACCGCGCCGCGGTCAGCAAGGGCTACGACCACGGCGCCAAGGCCTCCGACGGCCCCTCCCTCACCGAGGACACCCGCAAGGCGATCGCCGCGCTGCCCGGCGCCGCCGAGGCCCGCGGCGTGGTCAGCGGCTTCGCCGGGATCGCCGACCGCAAGGGCGCGCTGATCGGCAACGGCTTCTCCACGACCGGCACCAACTACGTCCCGGGCGCCGACGGCACCGACCCCCGCTTCCCGCTGGTCGACGGCCGGGGCCCGCGCACCGCCGACGAGGTGGCGCTGGACACCAAGACCGCCGAGAAGGGCGGCTTCAAGGTCGGCGACACCGTGCGCGTCGCCGTCAACGGCCCGGTCATGGAGCTGAAGCTCACCGGCACCGTGACCACCAACGACCCGCGGGTGATCTCCGGCGGCTCGCTCGCCGCCTTCGACACCGCCACCGCCCAGCAGCTCTACCTGGCCCCGGGCCGGTTCGCCGAGATCGACGTCAAGGGCAAGCCGGGCGCGGACGACACCGCGCTGCTCGCCGCCGTCAAGCAGGCCCTGCCCGCCTCCGAGGACGTCGAGGCCCGCACCGGCCGCGAGCTGGCCGACGAGCAGGACCGGATGATCGAGGCGGGCACCAAGGGCATGTCCACCGCGCTGCTGATGTTCGCCGCCATCGCGCTCTTCGTCGGCATCTTCATCATCGCCAACACCTTCACCATGCTCGTCGCCCAGCGCACCAAGGAACTCGCCCTGCTGCGCGCCGTCGGTGCCAGCCGCAAGCAGATCACCCTCTCCGTCCTGGCCGAGGCCCTGCTGGTCGGCCTGACCGCCTCGATCGGCGGTCTGCTCGCCGGCATCGGCATCGCCGCCGGTCTGCAGGCCGTGATCGGCTCGCTGGACACCGGCATGCCCACCGGCCCGCTGGTGATCGCCCCGTCCACGGTGATCGCCTCGCTCCTCGTCGGCACCCTGGTCACCGTGCTGGCCGCCTGGCTGCCCTCGCTGCGCGCCTCCCGGATCGCCCCGATCGCCGCGATGAGCTCGGCCGAGCAGCCCGCCACCCAGAAGTCCCTGCTGGTGCGGAACATCATCGGTCTGTTCTTCGCCGCGATCGGCGTCGCCGGACTGCTCGGCGGCGCCGCCGCCAAGTCGGTCAACGTGGTGGGGCTCGGCTCGGGCGCGCTGATGATCGGCGTCTTCGTGCTCACCCCGCTGCTGTCCCGCCCGGTGATCGCGCTGTTCGCCCCGGTGCTGCGCAAGCTGTTCGGCACGCCCGGCAAGCTGGCCCGCGAGAACGCCGTGCGCAACCCGCGCCGCACCGCCGCCACCGCCTCCGCCCTCACCATCGGCGTCACCCTGATCACCGCGCTGACCGTGGTCGGCGCCTCGGTGAACAAGGCCGTCGACGAGGCCACCGCGAGCGACCTCAAGGCCGACTACGCGGTCGCCATGGAGAACTTCTCCATGCTCTCCCCCGAGGTCGCCGACCAGATCGCCAAGGTCCCCGGCGTCACCGCGACGAGCGTCCTGCGCGAGGTCTCCGTGAAGGCCGTCGCCGACGGCGACACCTCCCTGCTCACCGCCGTCGACGCCGCGACCTTCGACCAGCTGGTCGACCTCAAGGTCACCGCCGGCGCGGCCGACGCCCTCAAGCAGGGCAAGCTGATCTCCACCACCGGCTATGCCGAGCGCAACGACCTCACGGTCGGCTCGACCCTCGACATCACCTACCCCGACGGCGCCCGCGGCACCCTGACGGTCGGCGCCCTGATCGAGAGCAACAGCCTGGTCGCCGGACTGGTCGCTCCGAACCAGCTGGTCGGCCCGCACGCCGCCGCCGGCTCCGGCCTGGAGAAGGTCCTGGTCAAGGGCTCCGACGGCGCGACCCCCGAGCTGAAGCAGGCGCTGCGCGACGCAACCGGTGGCAACCCGCTGATCACCGTCAAGGGCGAGAAGGACATCAAGGCCGAGAACAGCCAGATGGTGACGGCCGTGCTGAACATCATGTACGGACTGCTGGGCATGTCCGTGGTGGTCGCGGTCCTGGGCGTCATCAACACCATGGCGATGTCGGTCTTCGAACGCCGCCGGGAGATCGGCATGCTGCGGGCGGTCGGCCTCGACCGGCGCGGCATCGGCCGGATGGTCCGGCTGGAGTCGCTGATGATCGCGCTGTTCGGCGGTGTGGTGGGCGTGCTCCTGGGCATCGTCACCGCGTGGGCCGGCACCCGGACCCTGGCGGACACGTTCAAGAACATCACCATGGTGGTGCCGCCGGGGAAGATCGCCTTCTTCCTGGCCGCCGCCGCGGTGATCGGCCTGCTGGCCGCGCTCTGGCCGGCCCGCCGGGCCGCCCGGATGGACATCCTGGGCGCGATCAAGAGCCAGTAGCGCCCGCCCCACCACACCAGCACCGCCCGCCGGGATCGCTCCCGGCGGGCGGTGCTGTCGTTCCAGGCCGTGGACGAACGTTTCCTCAGCAGCCGTTGAGGATCGAGGAGAGGGCGTTCTTCTCCGCGCTGTCGACGGAGAGGCCGTAGTAGTACTTGACCTGCACCCAGGCACGGGCGTAGGTGCAGCGGTAGGAGGCCTGCGGCAGCCAGTTGGCCGGGTCCTGGTCGCCCTTGGAGCGGTTGGAGCTCGCCGAGACGGCGACCAGCTGCGGGCGGGTCAGGTCGTTGGCGAAGGCCTGGCGCTGGGCGGTGGTCCAGGCCCAGGCGCCGGAGCGCCAGGCCTCGGCGAGCGGCACCAGGTGGTCGATGTCGAAGCCCGACGCGCCCGTGGTGGTCACGTTGTCGTAGACCGAGACCCAACTGCCGCTGACAGCAGCACAGTTGGCGTCGGTAACGACGTTGCTGCCGTCGCGCTTGAGGACCGTCTCACGGGTGTTGCAGGTGCCTGAGATGGTGATCCAGTGCGGGAAGAGCGCGCGGTCGTAGGTGGTGGTGTGGGACTCCGCGGCCACCGCGATCGCGGCGAGGTAGCCGCGGGCGGTGGCGGCGGAGATCGGCGTCGGCAGGGCGGCCTGGGCGGTGCCCGCACCGGTCAGCAGGGTGGTGAGGGCGAGCAGCAGGGCACCGAAGGCGGCGGCCAGGGCGCGGCGGGGCGCGGCTATCGCGGACATGCGGGGACTCCTGGGTCGAGGAGGGCAGGGGAAAGCCCCCGGGCGGGAACCTGCCCGGGCTGCCCACCAGGATGGGGGCGGCCGGGTTTACGCGGGTAGATCCAGGAGGTGAACTTCTTGACCGGCTGCCAGGTACAGCGGCTGCCGACACGCCGGGAACGCCGAACGCCCCGTCCGGCGGGTGGCCGGACGGGGCGTTCTGGGGTCCTACGCGGGTGCGCCGATGGCGCGAAGTGTTCGCTCAGGCGGCCGACTTCGCCGCACTGGGCTTCGGGGCGGCCGGCTTGGCCGGGCCGCCGCCCGCGGTGCCGACCAGGAAGGCGGTCAGCACCGGGCCCAGGTACGCCTCCCAGACGGCCAGCTGGAAGACCGTCGGATCCGGCTGGAAGTTGAACACGCCCTTGAGCAGGGTGCCGTACCAGCTGTCCTTCGGGATGGTGCTGCTGATGTCGAAGGCCACCTTGTCCAGGCCGCCGAGCCAGCCGGCCTCCTGGAGGTCGTGCACGCCGTAGGCGAGCACACCGGCGGCGACCACGACCAGCATGGCGCCGGTCCAGGTGAAGAACTTGGCCAGGTTGATCTTCAGCGCGCCGCGGTAGAAGAGCCAGCCCAGCACCACCGAGGTCAGCAGACCGAGCGCCGCACCGATGATCGGGTTGTAGCCGTCCGAGGTGGCCTGCACCGCGGTCCAGATGAACAGCGCGGTCTCCAGGCCTTCCCGGCCCACCGCCAGGAAAGCGGTCAGCACCAGGGCGCCGGTGCCCATCGCGAGCGCCGCGTCCAGCTTGCCGTGCAGCTCGGTCTTCAGGTGCCGCGCCGTGCGGCGCATCCAGAACACCATCCAGGTGACCAGACCGACGGCGATGACCGACAGCGTGCCGCCCAGAGCCTCCTGGGCCTCGAAGCTGAGCTGGGTGGAGCCGAACTGCAGCACGGCGCCGAAGGCCAGGCTGAGCGCGATGGCCACACCGATGCCGGCCCAGACCGGGGGCAGCCGGTCCTTGCGGCCGGTCTTGACCAGATAGGCGATGAGGATGCAGACGACCAGGCTGGCTTCGAGTCCTTCGCGCAGGCCGATCAGGTAGTTGGCGAACACGCTGGCTCCCTGGGAGGTGAAGAGGGTGATACGGGCGAGACGGGTGGGGGGTCGGCCTCGGGGCCTCAGCCGAAGAGGGCCTGGCCCCACCACTCGCCGGGCTTGCGGACGCCCGCGGGGCAGGCGAAGTGAGCCGAACCGACGTGCTGGATGTACTCGTTCAGCGCGTCGGAGGCCGCGAGCCGCTGCTGGAGCGGGACGAACGCCTTGCGGGAGTCCCGCTGGTAGGCCAGGAAGAACAGGCCCGCGTCCAGCCGGCCGAGGCCGTCGGTGCCATCGGTGAAGGAGAAGCCGCGGCGCAGGATCATCAGGCCGTCGTTGGAGTCCGGGTGGGCCAGCCGGACGTGCGAGTCCTGCGGCATGGCCTTGAGGTCCGGGGCGTCGTGCTCCTTGGTCCGCCCGTACGGCGCGCCCTCGCCCTTGGTGCGGCCGAAGACGTCCTCCTGCTCCTTGAGCGGGGCGCGGTCCCAGGTCTCGATGTGCATCCGGATCCGGCGGGCGACCAGGTAGGAACCGCCGGTCATCCACTCCGGGCCCTCGCCGGGGGCGACCCAGACGTGGTCGGCCAGCTTGGCCGTGTCGGTGCCGGCGATGTTGTGGGTGCCGTCCTTGAACCCCATCATGTTGCGCGGGGTCTGGGCGTCCGGGGTGGTCGAGGAGGTCTTGCCGAACCCCAGCTGCGACCAGCGGATGTTGACTGTGCCCATGCCGATCCGGGCCAGGTTGCGGATCGCGTGCACGGCGACCTGGGGGTCGTCGGCGCAGGCCTGGACGCACAGGTCGCCGCCGCTGCGCTGCGGATCGAGGTTGTCGCCCTTGAACTTGGGCAGGTCGATCAAGGCCTCGGGCCGCTTGGCCTGGAGGCCGAAGCGGTCCACGCCGTCCTTCTCGAACAGGCTCGGGCCGAAGCCGATGGTGAGGGTCAGCCGGGAGGCCGGCAGGCCCAGAGCCTCGCCGGTGTCGTCCGGCGGCGCCTCCGGCAGGCCGCTGGCCGCGCCGCTGCCGACCTCGCGGCCACCGGTCATCGCGGCGGCGGCCTTGGTCCACTCCTTCAGCATCTTGACCAGCGACTCGCGGGTGGCGGTCGCGGAGACGTCGAAGGCGGCGAAGTGCAGCCGGTCCTGGACGGGGGTGGCGATGCCGGACTGGTGGTCGCCGTAGAAGGGGACGTCGGCGGTGGCCGCGGCCGGGGCAGCCGGGCCGTCGTCGTCCTGACGGGTCGCGGCGGCCACCGAGCCGACGCCGGCCGCGCCCAGCGCGACCCCGGCACCGGCCCAGCCGATCACGGCGCGGCGGCTGACCGCGGTGCGGCTCGCGGTGTCGGCGGCGGTGGCGTCGTTGCCGGACGGCGTCCCGTTCTGCTGCTGGTTCTCGGCGTCCATCGGCGGGCGGGCCCTTCTCTGTGCTGGACTCACGGACGCCGTGACGGCCACGGGGCCGCCACGGCGGAGTGCGGGGGGTGGTGCGCGGTGCGGTGCCCGGCGCGCGCCGCTGGCGGGCGCCGGGCGGCAGGTACTACTTCACGACCACCGCGGCGGCCAGCTTCGACAGCGGCTCGGCCAGCGCGTTGACAGCGTCGGAGAAGGTCTTGCGCTCGGCGTCGGTGACCTTGTCGTAGGAGGTGTAGGTGCCGTCGGGCTGCTTGAACTTGGCGAGCAGGGTCTCGATGGCGGCGAACTCGGAGTCCAGCGTCTTGGCGAGCTCGGCGTCCTTCTCGGCGGCGACCGGCTTCAGCAGCTCGTAGGCCTTCTTGGCGCCCTCGACGTTGGCGACGAAGTCGGCCAGGTCGGTGTGGCTGTAGCGGTCCTCCTCGCCGGTGACCTTGTTGGTGGCGACCTCGTCCAGCAGCTCCTTGGCACCGTTGGCCATGCTGGTCGCGGTGATCTCCGCCTCGGGGATCTTCTTCTGCCAGTCCTTCAGGTCGGCGACCAGCTGGTCGGCGAGCTTCTTCTCGGCGTCACCGATGGTGCCGTCGGCCCAGAGCGACTTCTCCAGCTTGTGCCAGCCGGTCCACTCCTGGCCCGGCTCCAGCTTGTCCTCGCGGGTGTCGGTCTTCGGGTCGACGTCACCGAAGCTCTCGGCGACCGGCTCGGTGCGCTCCCAGCCGGTGCGCGAGGGCGCGTAGAGGGACTTGGCCTTGGCCAGGTCGCCGGCGTTGATCGCGGCGGCGAAGGCCTCGACGGCCGGGATGGTGGCGTCGGCCTGCTCCTGGGCGTACTTGCGGTAGGCGTCGACGGCCGCGGTCAGCCGCGGGTCGGCCGGGGCGGCCGAGCCGCCGTCACCGGTGACGGTGATCTTCTGGCGGATGCCGTCGCCGACCATGCCCGGCTTGCAGGCGACCTCGTAGGTGCCGGCCTTGATCTCGGCGTTGATGGTCGTCTTGGTGCCCGGGCCGATGTTCTCGCGCTCGGTGACGATCTTGTCGCCGGCCGCGTAGACGTAGACCTCGGTGACCTTCGAGCCCTTGTTGGAGATGTCGAACGCCACGTGACCGGCCGGGAAGCTGGTCTTCGAGAGCTCGCAGGCGGTGTCGGTGGCGTTCACCGCGACGGCGTCGGCTGCGGCCTTGTCGTCCTTCTTCGAGCAGCCGGCCAGTACGGCGGTCGCCACGGCGAGGGTGAGCAACGTGGCTGCGGTGGAACGACGGGCGGGCATGCGGGCTCCAGCGGTCGGGGCAGGGCGAATCAGGGCAGGGCTCAGCGCGGGCGACCGGGAGGGCGTCATCCGCACCGTCCCGGCCACTTAGCTAAGGCATACCTTAGGGATATCAGATTTTGCCGTCTACACCGGGGTCGGTCACGAAACGGTGCAGGTGGGAGCGGGCCGACGGAGCCCCGACCGTCCGTCCGCCGACGAGTTCCGGCCACCGGGGGCGCACCGGGTCGTGGCCAAGAGGGCAAAGAAGTGGTAAAGGGGCGCGCACCGGCGGTGCGCGCCCCCTCTCGAACCTCGCTCGGGCTTCGGAGCCCGTCCGGGTCCCGGGTCTCAGACCTCCGGGGTGCGACGGGCGGCGGCCCGGGCGGTCCAGCGGCCCTCGTGCCGGGTGATCCGGATCGGGTGCCCGAAGGTGGCGCTCACCAGCTCGGTGGTCATCACCTCGTCCACCGGCCCGGCCGCGACCGTCTCCCCGCCGCGCAGCAGCAGCGCGTGCGTGGTGGACTCCGGCAGCTCCTCCAGGTGGTGGGTGACCAGCACGCTGGCCAGCTCCGGGTGCTGGTGACGCAGCAGGTCCAGGCTGTCCAGCAGCAGCTCGCGGGCGGTCAGGTCGAGCCCGGTGGCGGGCTCGTCGAGCAGCAGCAGCCGCGGGCTGGGCATCAGCGCGCGGGCGATCAGCGCCCGGCCGCGCTCCCCCTGCGAGAGCGTGGTCCACGCGGACTCCGCGGTCGCCGCCATGCCGAGGGTCTCGATCAGCCGCTCGGCCCGGTCCAGCTCCTCCGGGGCGGGCTTGCGGTGCAGGTCCGGCTCGATGGTGTTGGTCACGCCGGTGAGCACCACCTCGCGCACGGTCAGCGGCGAGCGCAGCGGGTGGCGGGGGTTGACGTGGCCGAGATGGGCGCGCAGCTCGCGGATGTCGACCCGGCCGAGCCGGCGGCCGAGCACGTCCACCTCGCCGCGGGTGGGGTGGGAGACCGCGCCGAGCAGGGCGAGCAGGGTGGACTTGCCGGCGCCGTTGGGGCCGAGCAGCGCCCAGTGCTCGCCGGGCCGGATGGCGAGGTCGATCCCGCGCAGCAGATGGCGCCCGTCGCGGACGACGTCAACGGCCCGGGCGCGCAGCAGCGGCAGCGGGTCCACGCCGGCGGCGGGGGTCGTGGCGGCGGCCTGGGCCGTGGCGGCCGGGGCCGGGACCGGGGCGGCCGAGTCGGACGAGGTGCGCGGGTCGGACGTGCTCATGCGGCGGGCCTCCTACGGGTCCGGTGCCGGGCAGGGTCACGGAGACGGCGCCGCACCGGACGGGCCGGCGCCGACCGTCCGCGTGCAGAGTACAACCGTTCGCCCGGACGGCGGTCCGGGCGTCCGAGCGGTGGACACCGGCTCGCGCCGGAGCGCCGGGCACCGTCGGAGCGTCGGGCAGCGCCGGAGCGTCGGGCAGCGTCGGGCGCCGAGCTCCGAGCGGCGGGCCGTTCAGAGCGCGAGCAGCCCCGCGTCCGTGGGCCGGAAGCCGCAGGCGTCGAGGTAGTAGGCGCGCAGGTGCGGCTCGAAGTCGACGTGCAGCCAGTCGCAGCCGGCCGCGCGGGCGTTCTCTGCGGCGACCGCGACCAGCCGGGTGCCGGTGCCGCCGCGCCGGACGGCCGGGTCGACGGCGGTGTCCAGCAGGAAGGCGTGGACGCCGCCGTCCCAGAGGACGTTGACAAAACCGAGCAGCGGACCGTCCGGGGCCGGGCGGGCGCAGACCCAGCCGAGGCTGTGCCGCTCCAGCCGGGCGCGCCAGGGCGCGGGGGTGCCGTCGGCCTCGGACGCGGGGTGACCGAAGGCGGCGGCGTGCAGGGCGTCGAGCTCATGGTCCGTGAACTCGCCCCGCCAGTGGAGGTCGAGGGGCGGGAGGGGCTGGGGGTTCGTCATGGCAGGAGCGTAAGCAGGCTGCTCACGAGCCGTCACTCTTGATCAGTACAGGACACAACTTGGCAAAGTTCTGACGCCGCCTCTAGCTCTGACTGACTGATCACCGTCAATCTCATCGCAGCCCTCATCCCCGCACCACGCAACACCCCCGACTGGAGTCAGAGTGAGCCCCTCCTCCTCTTCTCGCCGCCGCCTCGCGGCCGGAGCCATAGCCGCCACCGCCGCCCTCGTCGCGGCCACCGTCACCGCCGGCACCGCCTCGGCCGCCCCCGCCGGCCGTGACGCCGCCATCGCGCAGGCCCGGGCCAACGTCGCCCGCAACGCCGCGGTCTTCGGCTTCGGCGACGGCCAGGACCTCGTCGTCAAGGACGTCGTGCTCGACGCCGACGGCAGCCGGCACGTCCGCTTCGACCGCACCTACCTCGGCCTGCCCGTGGTCGGCGGCGACCTGGTGGTCCACCAGGACGCCCGCGGCCGGCTCAAGGACTCCTCCCGCGCGGCCGCCCACGACGCCGCCGTGAAGACGATCGTCCCCAAGGTCCCCGCCCAGCTCACCGCCGGTCGCGCGCTGGCGGCCGCCCCCGGCATCGGTGACGCCGGCAGCAGCCCCGAGCTGGTCGTCTGGGCCGCCGACGGCACCCCGCGGCTGGCCTGGCGCACCACCGTCCAGGGCACCGGCGACCACGGGCAGCCCGCCGGCCGGGTCGTGGTCACCGACGCCGACAGCGGCGAGCAGATCGAGGCCTACGACTCCGAGCACCAGGCCTCCGGCACCGGTCACTCCGAGTACACCGGCGACATCACCATCGACACCACCGCGCAGAGCGGCGGCGGCTACGCGCTGATCGACCCGCTGCGCGGCCACACCACCAAGGACGCCCGCAACCTCTCCGCGAGCGCGATCAACGCCGGCTCCGGCACCCTCTACACCGACGCCGACAACGTCTGGGGCGACGGGAAGAAGTTCTCCACCGACCGCGCCACCGCCGCCGTCGACGCCCACGCCAACACCGCCTGGACGTACGACTACTACAAGAACACCTTCAACCGCAGCGGCATCAAGAACGACGGCAAGGGCGCCACCGTCTTCGTGCACGTCGGCACCAAGTGGGACAACGCCCAGTGGTCCGACAGCTGCTTCTGCATGATGACCGGCGACGGCGACGGCGTCACCGACCCCGAGCAGGTCGACCTCGACACCATGGGCCACGAGATGACCCACGGCGTCACCAGCGCCACCGCCAACCTCCGCTACAGCGGCGAGTCCGGCGGCCTCAACGAGGCCACCTCGGACATCTTCGGCACCATGGTCGAGTGGTACGCCAACAACCCGGTCGACACCGGCGACTACCTGTTCAGCGACCAGTCCACCCCGCCGTGGCTGCGCCGCTTCGACAAGCCCTCGCTGGACGGCAGCTCCGCCGACTGCTGGAGCCGCAAGGTCGGCCAGCTCGACGTGCACAACTCCTCCGGCGTCGGCAACCACTGGTTCTACCTGGCCAGCGAGGGCAGCGGCGCCAAGACCGTCAACGGCGTCGGTTACAACAGCCCGACCTGCAACGGCTCGACGGTCGCCGGCATCGGCAACCAGAAGGTCGCGAAGATCTGGTACCGCGCGCTGACCGTCTACATGACGTCCACCACGGACTACAAGGGCGCGCGCACCGCGTCCCTGAACGCCGCCAAGGACCTCTACGGCGCCAACAGCACCGAGTACAACGCGGTCGCCGCCGCGTGGAGCGCCGTCTCGGTCTCCTGACGCCCGCTCGCGCCGCGGCCCGTCGCCCGCCCCTTCACGGAGGGGGCGGGCGACGGGCCCTCGGCGGTCGGCCGTCAGCCGTCAGCCGCCCAGGACGCGGACGGGCGAGCCGGCCAGGAACGCCGCGATGTCCTCCACCGCCTCGCCGTAGTAGCGGCGGTAGTTGTCCCGAGACACGTACCCCAGGTGCGGCGTGGCCAGCAGCCGGGGCGCGCTGCGCATCGGATCGCCGGCCGGCAGCGGCTCCCGGTCGAACACGTCCACCGCAGCCCCCGCGATCCGGCCCCGCGCGAGCGCCGCCAGCAGCGCGTCCTGGTCGACGATCGCCGCCCGCGAGGTGTTGACCAGGTACGCCTCCGGCTTCATCAGCGCCAGCTCCGGCGCCCCCAGCAGCCCGCGGCTGCGCTCGCCGAGCGCCAGGTGCACGGAGACGAAGTCGCTCCCGCTCAGCAGCTCCGGCAGGGACCCGGCCCGGTCCACCCCCACCTCCGCCGCCCGCTCGTCGGTGAGGTTCGGACTCCACGCCACCACGTCCATCTCGAACGCCAGCCCCACCCGGGCCACCCGGGCACCGATCTTGCCGAGACCCAGCAGACCCAGCCGGCGCCCCGCCAGATCGGCGCCCACCGTGCTCTGCCACGGCCCGCCGGTGCGCAGCGCCGTGCTCTCCTCCACCAGCCCCCGGGCCAGCCCCAGCAGCAGTGCCCAGGTCAGCTCCACGGGCGGCGTCGAGGAGCTGGCCGTCCCGCAGACCGTCACCCCGTGCGCGCGGGCCGCCGCGTGGTCGATCACGGAGTTGCGCATCCCCGAGGCGACCAGCAGCCGCAGCCGGGGCAGCCGGGCGAACACCGAGGCCGGGAAGGGGATCCGCTCGCGCAGCGTGACCACGATGTCGAAGTCGGCGACCGCCGCGACGAGTTCGTCCTCGGAGGCGGGATGCTCGCGGAACGCCACCACCTCCACCCGGTCGGAGACCGGCGACCAGTCCACGATCGTGGTGGCGACACCCTGGAAGTCGTCGAGTACGGCGCAGCGAAGTCTCATGCCCCGCACTCTTCCAGACCCGCCCGGGCGCCGGACGACCGGCGTGGCGCACCGGCGGCGCGGGCGGCCGTCTGGGATCTTGGACCCCGGGGGGCGGCATCCGACCGGGGAGACCCTTCATGGCCAAGCTCGTCCTGACCACCTTCCTGACCCTCGACGGCGTGATGCAGGCGCCCGGCGGACCGGACGAGGACCGCGAGGACGGCTTCGCCCACGGCGGCTGGCTGTTCCCGTTCGCCGACGACGAGGAGTTCGGCGCCCTGATGGACGGCGTGCTCGGCCGGGCCGGTGCCTTCCTGCTCGGCCGCCGGACGTACGACATCTTCGCGGGCTACTGGCCGAAGGTCACCGACCCGGCGGACCCGATCGCCGCCCCGCTCAACGCGCTGCCCAAGTACGTCGCCTCCACCACCCTGGGCGAGCCCGCCTGGTACAACACCACCGTGCTGACCGGCGCCGCCCCCGGCGGCCTGGTCGCCGAGGTGACCGCGCTCAAGGAGCGGCTGGGCGACACCGAGATCCAGATCCACGGCAGCGGCGCCCTCGCCCGGGTCCTGATGCCGCACGAGGTGATCGACGAGTACCACCTGGTCACCGCGCCGGTCCGGCTCGGCACCGGCCACCGCCTCTTCCCCGAGGCGGGCCCGCCCACCGCCTTCCGCCTCACCGGCACCCGCACCACCCCGTCCGGCATCACGGCGCACACCTACCGTCCGACGGGGCCGGCGCGGTTCGGGACGTTGTAGGGGCGGGTGCATCAGGGGCCGTTGGTGTCCTTGCGCCAGAACCGCCGGCCGGTGGGGGCCTTCGGTTCGGGCGGGGGTGGGGCGGACGGGTCGAGCAGGGCGTTCAGCAGCCGCAGGTTACGGTCGTCGAGGGCCGCGAGAGCCCGCCTGATCGCGGCCAGATCGCCGCTGCGGGTCGCGTGGGCCGCCTGGACCGCCTGGAAGGCCTGTTCGACGTCGGCCTTCAGACCGATGCGGTCGAGGTGGAAGAGGAAGGCGGCGACGCCCTCGGCCCGCTGACCGCGGCAGAAGCCGTTGATGGTTGTCGACGCCCGCCACCCCGGTTCGGGGGTACCGCCCGCCCGGTCACCGGGCGGGACCGGGCGGGCGGTGGGCCCGAGCCGTAGGCGGCTACGGGCGGGCGGAGAGCCAGCCGGCCAGCTCGGCCGGGCGGTTGGTGATGATGCCGTCGACGCCGGCGGCGTCCAGGGCCTTCCAGCGGGCGGCCGAGTCGACGGTCCAGACGTTGACCGCGACGCCCGCCGCGTGCAGGGCCGCGATCACCCCGGGGCGGGCCGCGAGGGCGGCATCGGCGGGGTTGTAGGCGGACAGGCCGAGGTCGCGGGCGACCGCCACCGGGTCGGCGTCCAGGTCACCGCGCAGCAGGGCGAGCGGCAGGTCGGGGGCGAGTTCGCGGGTGTAGCGCAGGGCGTCGACCTCGAAGCTCTGGACCAGGACGCGGCCGGTCATGCCGTGGTCGCGGATGTCCTTGACGATGCGGGCGACCTCGTCGCGGGTGTGCGGGCCCTTGATCTCCAGCAGCAGGCTGCCGCCGCGGGTGCGCAGGTCGTCCAGCTGGGCGGCGAGGCTCGGCACCCGCGCACCGGCCGTCGTCGGGGCGAACCAGGAGCCGGCGTCCAGGCCGTCCAGCTGGGCGGCCGTCAGGTCGCGGATGCGACCGCTGCCGTTGGTGGTGCGGTTCACCGTGTCGTCGTGCAGGACGTACGGCACGCCGTCGCGGCTGGGCTGGACGTCGTTCTCGATCCAGTCGGCACCGGCCCGCCGGGCGACCTCGTCGGAGAGGAGGGTGTTCTCGGGCGCGGCCGAGGAGGCACCACGGTGGGCGAACACGGTGAGCGGCGCGCCCGGTTGGCGGACGAAGGCGCCGGGGGCGAGGGCGGTCACCTTGAGGTCGTCGAAGGAGACCTGGGCGCCGTTGACGATCAGGGCCTGGCCGCCGTCGGCGCTGCGGGCGACCTGCGTGGTGCGCATCACCTCCCGGCCGTCGAACAGCCAGCGGGCCGTGGTGCCGTGCACCTCGGCGGCGATGCGCACATCGCGCCCGGTTCCGGCGGCGGTCGCGGCGGAGCCGGTGTTGGTGACGTTCCAGGTGTTGGCGGGGGTGCGCTGGGCGAACTCCAGGCCGTTGGCGGCGGTGGTGGTGGAGCGCATGGTGGCGATCGACCAGGGGGTGGTGCCGTCGGCGGGCACGTCGAGCCCGAGCGCCGCCCAGCGTGCGCCGTCGACGACGGTGTCGAAGCGGGCGGTGGCCTCGATGCGGAAGTCGGTGAGGTGGCGGCCGAAGGTGATGCGGGTCTGCTGGTTCCAGTCGGTGGAGGCGCCGACGAGGCGGCCGTTCTCCACCTTCCAGGCGCCCTCGACGGCGTTCCAGCCGGCGGGGAGGCCGGGGCCGTTGAAGCCCTCGTCGACGACGACCTCACCGGGCGCGGGGGCCGCAGGGGCGGCGGAGGTTGCGGAGGCCGCGCGAGGGGTGGTCAGTGCGACGGTGGTGACGCCCAGGACGGACGCGAGCAGCGCGGCGAGCAGGCCGGTGCGGCCGTTCTTCGGGGCGGAGGTCGACGGGTGACTCTTTGTCATGTGCGGAAAGGTATTCGATCACGGCCCGAGCGGGAAACCGCCGACCGCCCGTCACCTTCGCTCCGCCGGAGGTCCGTCGACAGGGATGTGTACGCGGACCGGCAGGCCGTGCTCGCGAAACGCCTGACGGCGGACGGCTTCGAGCTGCTGGAGGGCGCGGCACTGCTCGCCCAGGTGCGCCGCTCCGTGGACCCGCTACTCGACGTCACCCTTCAGTTGGGCTCTCAGCACGTCGACCTCGCAGCCCGGCAAGGCGGGGTCGAACCCGTTCTCGGCCAGCCAGCGGACCACCAGCAGGCTCCGCAACGACCACCACGCCCGGATCAGTTCGAGGTCGACGTCGGCGTCGGCGCCGTAGCCGGCGAGGACGTCACCGAGGCGCTCCGGGTGCCCGAGGGTCAACGTGGCGAGGTCGTAGTGGGCGTCGCCCGGGGCCGCCTCCGACCAGTCGATGACGCCGGTGACCTCGTCACCGTTCACGAACACGTGGGCGACCTGCAGATCCCCGTGGATGAACGCGGGCCTCCACGGGCGCAGCGCAACCTCGGCGATCCGACGATTGCCCGCGACCAGCCCGGCGGGCAGCGCATCGTTCGCGAGGAGCCACTCGCACTCGGCGTTCAGCCGCGCCGCCACCTCGTCAACGCCCCGCCCCGGCCACGGCGGCAACGGCGCATCGTGCAACCGCCGCACGGTCGCCCCCGCGGCCCGCCACGCCGCCGCCGAAGCCCCCGACACCTCCCCCAGCCGCCCCAGCGCCACCCCGGGAACAGCCCCGATCGCGAGCACGGGCGGCTTCCGCCAGAGCACGGGCGGCGTCGGAATCGGCGCCCTGCCCATCGCCTCCACCTCGACATCGGTACGCGCCTGATCGGCGTCGACCTTGAGAAACACCTCGCCGACGCGAAGCGTGGCCCGTTCACGATGCGCGACGACTACCTCGATTTCCTCCACGCCGCCCATTATCGCCAACTGGCCACCCCCGTCAGCGGATTTAAGCCCGGCCACCCACGAGGCCTCCTCCCACCCGCCGCCGCTCCCCGGTCCCCTGGGGAGCAGCGGCGGAGCCAATAGCGGCCATGGCCGAGGTCGGAACCATCCCCGCGTGTGCGGGGAGCAGCGGCCGTGAGCTGCGGGTCCAGGGGGCGATGGGGCGGGATCTGCAACTTGTCGAGATCCGGGCATTTCCGGCTTTCGGGGTGCCTCGTGGTGGGTGCGGGAGCACCCTGTCCAACGTGCTGCACAGGAAGTCGGCCGGTCCGACTTCCTGTGCGGCACTGGGCGGGAAGCTTGCGTGGACGCAGCGTAAAGGGTTTGACGGTCTGCCATCTCCGAGCGGACGATCGCCTGTCATGACGATCGGCGACGAATCCCCGCGCTCCCCCAGCTCCCGGCCCGTGGCGTTGGTCACCGGTGTCGGGCGGACGGTGGGGATCGGGGCCGGGGTGGCGAGGCGGCTTGCCGGGGCCGGGTGGGATGTGGCTTTCACCTACTGGACGCCCTATGACCGGCGGATGGCCTGGGGCGAGGAGGCCGGGGCCGCCGAGGCGGTCGGGCGGGCGCTCGCGGACGAGGGTGCGGCGAGTGTCGCGGTGGAGGCCGATCTGGCTGAACCGGGCGCTCCGGGGCGGGTGTTCGACGAGGTGGAGAGGCGGCTCGGTGGTGTGACGGCGTTGGTGCTGTGTCACTGCGAGTCGGTGGACTCGGGGCTGCTCGACACCACGGTGGAGAGCTTCGACCGCCACTTCGCGGTCAATGCGCGGGCGAGTTGGCTGCTGATCCGGGAGTACGGGCGTCGGTTCGCCGGGCCGGCGGGCAGTGGACGGATCGTCGCGCTCACCAGCGACCACACGGCGGGCAACCTGCCCTACGGGGCGAGCAAGGGGGCGCTCGACCGGATCACACTCGCCGCAGCGCGCGAGCTGGCCCAGCTGGGGGTGAGCGCCAATGTGGTCAACCCCGGCCCGGTGGACACGGGTTGGATGACCGAGGAGGTGCGGACGGCGGTCGTCGGCCACACGCCGCTCGGCCGGCTCGGCACGCCCGAGGACACCGCGAACCTCGTCGCCTTCCTCTGCTCGCCGCAGGGTCAGTGGGTCAACGGTCAGCTCCTGCTGAGCAACGGCGGCTTCGCGAGCTGAGCGGGCGGGCGGGCGGCGGGCCGTCGGCGGCGAGGACCAGGACGGTCCAGTGCACGTCGGTGCGGCCGTGCAGGTCGGGGCGTTCGGTGTGCAGCAGGGGGTGCAGACCGTGGGCGCGGGCGAGGGCGAGGGTTTCGTCGGCCGGGGCGTCGTACATCCGGCGGTCCGGCGGGACGGGGCCGTGGCGCACGGAGAGGAAGAGGCGGCCGGCGGGGGCGAGCAGGCCGGCCAGCGCGGCCATTGCCGACGGGCGTTCGTCCGGGGGCAGGTGCATCCAGACGGCGGTCAGCAGGACGACGTCGAAGCGGATGCCCTCGGCGCCGAGGCGGGGCAGGGCGGGCAGGGCGTCGTCCACCCAGCGGACGCCGCTGCCGGCGTGCAGCCGCTCGCCGATCCGGCGCAGCTCGGCGGTGGGTTCGGCGGCGACCACCCGGTGACCGAGGGCGGCCAACGCGGCGGCGTCGCGGCCGCTGCCGGCGCCGACGTCGAGGACGTCGCAGGGCCGGGTCGGGATCAGGTACAGGGCCTCGCGGTGGACGTCGGCGAAGGTGACGGCTTCGTACTGCGCCGCCAGCTCGTCGGCCGCCGCGCCGTAGCC
This sequence comes from Kitasatospora sp. NPDC057595, assembly GCF_042800875.1. Classification (NCBI taxonomy): domain Bacteria; kingdom Bacillati; phylum Actinomycetota; class Actinomycetes; order Kitasatosporales; family Streptomycetaceae; genus Kitasatospora; species Kitasatospora sp. NPDC057595. The sequence continues at coordinate 17,302 of NZ_JBHVGL010000003.1, forward strand.
GGTGGTGCCCACCGGTCGGTCCGCGCCCGGTTCCCCCGTCGCCATCGCTCCCCCTCCGCCGTCCGGCGTCAACCGGGCCCGCCGGAACTGTCAACAGGCCGTGCCAACGCTACCCCGGATGGCCGTCACGCTTGCGGTCAGGCCTCGCCCGGGTGCCAGGTGGGCCACTCCCACGGGCGGTCCTCCCACTGGACGCGGGCCGGGTCGCGCGGGTCGAGGTCGGGGAACAGCTGGTGGATCCGCGGTTCGAACTCCTCCGGGCCCAGCGGCTCCCAGCCGTGGCCCTCGAAGTGGACCAGCCGGTAGCGGCTGTCGGTGCGGAACTCGGCGACCTTGACCTGGGGCTGCGCCGTGCCGGACGGGCTGTTGGTTTCCATGTGCCCAGCATGTGGCGGACCTCCGGGGAGCGCACCCGGGGTACGGCAGGCAGCGTACGGCCGGGGGCGTGAGGAGGGGCGGTCGCGCCCCGGGGCGCTCTTCCGGGTCATGTCCCGCCGTCGGCGCGCTCGTTGAGTACGGCGAGCGGGGCCCTACGGCGGCCCCGGACCGGCCCCGTTCCCGTGCGACCGGGCGTCGGCGACGGGTGAGCCGCCGGGGAGCCGGAGCAGGCGATGGCAGGAGGACGAGGACATGAGCGGGCAATCGACGGGCGGCGGCGCGGCGGCAACCGGCGGTCCGCCGCCGAATGGCGGAGTGCCGACCGGTGGTCCGCCGCCGCCGCGCGGACCGGTGGTGGGCGGACCGACGGCGGCGGGCCGGGCGCGGCCGACGGGTCCGGTGGGTCCGGGAGGTCCCCCGGGGCCGGGGGGCCCGGGCGGTCCTGCTGGTCCGGCCGGTCCGGGGGTGACGAAGCCGTCCGGCGTCGTGCAGTGGCAGTGGCCGGCCCACGCGTGGCAGCCTCCGCCGGTGCCGGCCCCGCCGACGAACCCCAGCGAGCCGCCGCCCTGGGAGGCGATGGCCGAAGCGGCCGCCGAGAAGGCCCGACAGCGACGGCGCCGGGGGTGGATGGCGGGCTCGGCCGGGATCGTCGCCGGGCTGGCGGTGGTGCTGGCGATGTGCGGGCCCGGGCCGGGCGAGGAGTCGTCCGGGGTGCTGGCCTTCCCGGGGCCCTCGGCCCCCCCGCCGCTCCCGCCGTCCCCGGTCGCCTCGGCGGCGATCGACCGGATGCCGGTGCCCGCGCCGTCCCCGCTGCCGCCGCCGACGACCACCAGCGGCGAGGGCGCGCGAGCCGCCGCCACGGCCAGTGCGGCAGCGGCGGCGAGTGCGGCGGCCGGTGCGGTGGCCGAGGCGGCGGAGGACGAGCCGCAGCCGGCGGCCGTGCCCCGGGCCGACGGCGGGGATCGCGCCGGGTCGCCGCGACCGAAGCCGAGCCGTTCGCCGCGCCCGGCGCCCAGCCGGACGGCGGGCGCCCCGTCCTCCGGTCCCGCCCCGGCGTCCACACCGGCGCCGGGCGCCGCGCCCGCGCCCTCCACTGCCGTGAGCGCCGCCGCGGCGGGCGTGGCGCCCGGCGCGGGGGCGGGCACGATCTGCGATCAGGCGGAGCGGTTCGGCCGTTGGGCGGCCGGTTCCGAGCAGGCCCGCCTCTGCCGCAGCATCTACCACTGAGCGGCGGACGACTCCCGTGGACCGACGGCGGCCTCCGGCAGCGGTCGGCCGTCGATCTCGGCCGCCCGCCGCTCCCCCGGCGGCCAGGGCCGCTACGGGAAGGGCCTCATCGAGCGGGGCGCGCCCGATTCGTACGGGTTCGGCGAGGCCCCGCGCACGAGGCCCACGTCACCGGAGCCCAGCGGGCCGCCGCCCAGGACGCACCGTCGGGGCCCTCGGCGAGGACGATGCCCACCGGCCCGCCGGAGCGGAGGCCCTGCGCACACGACCGCCCGTAGGCCCGCGCGAACCCGCGTGATCGGTGACTGGAACAATCACGACCATGTTCGAGCACGAAACACCGGAGACCGATCCCGCACCGCTCACCGTCGTGGCCGCCGCCGTGGTCGAGGAGGGCCGGCTGCTGGTCGTCAGCAAGAAGACGGCGCCGGACGTCTTCTACCTCCCGGGCGGCAAGCCGGACGCCGGGGAGGAGCCGCTCACGGCGCTGACCCGCGAGCTGGCCGAGGAACTCGGCGCGGCCCCCGTCGCACCGCGCCACCTCGCCGACATCGAGGCGGTCGCGGCGCTGGAGGGCGTCCCGATGCGGATGACCGTGTTCGAGGCCGGGCTGGACCGTACGCCCGCCCCCGCCGCGGAGCTCGCCGACCTGCGCTGGACGGACGGCCTCGACCCGGCCCTGCGACTGGCCCCCGCCGTCCGCGACCACCTGGTCCCGCTGCTGCGCGAGCGCGGCCTGCTGCCGTAGCCGGTCCGGGGCTGATCCCCTGGCCGGCCTCGGAGGCGGTCCGCCCACCGAGGGGGTGGGCGGACCCTCCGGGCCGTCACCCACCACCCGACACCGCCGTCACCGCCGTCGCCGAAGCTACAGCCACCGTTACCGGCCGGTGGTGAGCCCCTTGATCAGCTTCTCGAACCGCAGGTCGGGGCGGAGCGGGATGCCGAAGCGCTCGTCGCCGTACGGGAACGGCGTGTACTGGCCGGTGCGGAGGAAGCCGCGGCGCTCGTACCAGGCGATCAGCTCGGCACGCTGCTCGATCACGGTCATCTCCATCTCCACCGCGCCCCACTCCTCGGCCGCGTACCGCTCGGCCCGGGCGAGCAGGGCCCGCCCGAGGCCCCCGCCCTGGCGGCCGGGGCGCACCGAGAACATGCCGAAGTAGGCGTGCTCGCCCCGGCGTTCCAGCTGGCAGCAGGCGAGCAGGTCACCGTCCAGCTCGGCGATCAGCACCACGCCGTCGGGGTGGGTGACGGCCGCGGTGACGCCCTCGGTGTCGGTGCGCTGGCCCTCCAGCAGGTGGGCCTCGGTGGTCCAGCCGACGCGGCTGGCGTCGCCCCGGTAGGCGGACTCGACCAGGGCGAGCAGGGCCGGCACGTCGGCGGTGGTCGCGGTGCGGAAGGCGAGGCGGTCGGTGCTGACGGCCTCGGCGGCCGATCGGGTGCTGCTCTCGGGCACGGGGCCTCTTCTCGGGCGGGCCCGGGCCGGGACCCGGGCGGGGCGGGCGGCCGTTCGGGCCGGTCCCCCGCATCGTGCCACAACCGCCCGGGGCCCCGACCTGCCCTGACGCCCGCCCCGCTCCCACCAGCGTCCGCCGGCTCCACCGTCACCGTCCGGCGAATCGTCCAGCAACCGGACGACCCCCCGCACCCCGCACCGCCTCCGGCAGGATGGCCGGGACGACCCCGTCCCTCCCCCTCGCCCACTCATCCCGGAGGCACCATGACGACCGTCGAGATCCCCGGCTCCAAGTCGGTGACCGCGCGGGCGCTGTTCCTCGCCGCCGCCGCCGACGGCACCACCACCCTGCACCGGCCGCTGTCCTCCGACGACACCGAGGGTTTCGCCGAGGGCCTTGACGCGCTCGGCTACACGCTCAGCCGCGAGCCGGACCGGTGGACGGTCGAGGGCCGCCCGCAGGGCCCGGCCCGGGACGCCGAGGTGTTCTGCCGCGACGGCGCGACCACCGCCCGTTTCCTGCCCGTGCTCGCCGCGGCCGGGCGCGGCTCCTTCCGCTTCGACGCCTCCGCCCAGATGCGGCGCCGCCCACTCGGTCCGCTGACCGAGGCGCTGCGCACCCTGGGCGTCGACCTGCGGCACGAGCAGGCCGAGGGCCACCACCCGCTGCGGATCACCGCCGACGGGGTGCGGGGCGGCGAGCTGAGCCTGGACGCGAGCCTGTCCTCGCAGTACCTCACCGCGCTGCTGCTGCTCGGCCCGCTCACCGAGCAGGGCCTGCGGATCACCGTCACCGACCTGGTCTCGGCGCCGTACGTGGAGATCACCGTCGCCATGATGCGGGCCTTCGGCGCCACGGTGACGCGCACCGGCCGGGTCTTCGAGGTCGCGCCCAGCGGCTACCGCGCCACCGCCTACCCGGTCGAGCCGGACGCCTCGACGGCGAGTTACTTCTTCGCGGCCGCCGCGCTCACCGGCCGGGAGCTGACCGTCCCGGGGCTCGGCAAGGACGCGCTCCAGGGCGACCTGCGGTTCGTCGACGTGCTGGCCCGGATGGGCGCGCGGGTGGAGGTCGGCGCGGACCGGGTCACCGTCCAGGGCCCCCGGGACGGCCGGCTGTCGGGTCTGACCGTCGACATGCGCGACATCTCCGACACCATGCCGACGCTCGCCGCCCTCGCCCCGTTCGCGGACGGGCCGGTGCGGATCGAGAACGTGGCCAACACCCGGGTCAAGGAGTGCGACCGGCTGGACGCCTGCGCCGGGAACCTCCGCCGGCTCGGCATCGAGGTCGCCACCGGCGACGACTGGATCGAGATCCGGCCGGGCGTCCCGCGCGGCACCGCGCTCGACTCCCACGGCGACCACCGGATCGTCATGTCGTTCTCCGTCACCGCCCTGCGCACGCCCGGCATCACCTTCGACGACCCCGGTTGTGTGCGCAAGACCTTCCCCGAGTTCCACGAGGTGTTCGGGCGGCTGCGCGAGGAGTGGGCGACGACCGGCTGACCGCGGCGCAAGGACGCGACGGTGCGGGGGCGCCGGACGGGGCGCCCCCGCACGGCTCGCGCGCCCAGGCCGCACGCCCTGCCGCACGCCCGGCGCCGTGGCCTCGGCCGCCCATCCACCCGAGCAGGACAGGAGAGGGGCAACCGTCCGGGCGAACTGTCCCGGCACGTAAGTAGGGGTGGTTCATGGATCGCCTCCCCCCGCAGGGCTGGACGGGAGTTGCGACGTGGTTCTGGTCAGGCAGAGGTCAATTCGGGACAGAGCGCAAAGACAGCGGGGCTCGTACAGCAGGGGTTGCTTACTGTCGGTCAGGCTGCTGGCATTCCCCGGCGGGACATGTGGCCTCGAAGGATCCCGGCGGCGCCCGGCAACAGCCCGAACCGACTGCGCTTCTTCTGCCCGCATGCGTGAAAGCAAAGGTAGGGAGTACTTACCCGTGCCCTCTGTGTTGCACTACGAGATCGTCACGGATCCGACACCGCTTCAAGTCTCGCGTCCCGGGGCGCCGTCCGTGGGGACGGTGTACATCGTCGTCTCGAACACGAGCCTCTCCGAGGTGAAGATCGAACACGTTGATGTGCTGATTCCGGTCGGCACCGGCAGCGACGACCTGACGGACGACGTGTCGGCGATCAACGCGAGTGTCACCGGGACCTACGAGAAGCCGGCGGGTACAGCACCGAGCTTCGTCTGGCACAGCGGGGGACGCTTCCGGTTCGCCTTCACCTCGGGAAAGCGGGTGAAGCTGCCAGGGCAGGAGTCCTTCGTCCTGAAACTGGAGGACATCCCCGTTTCCGACCAGGCCGGGTTGGTTGTCATCTCGCTGAACGAGAAGGCGGCGACCAGCGGCTCGTCCATGAACCGCTATCCCTTCATCACCAACCTCGCGCTGGTGAAGCAGAGGCCACTGGTCCCGCAGAACCTCCGCGCGGAGAGCGCCTTGGTGAGCGCCGGCGACGACGTCGTCCTGCGCTGGGACGGCCCGGACAGCCTCACCTACTGGATCCGCTACCCGGATGGGCTTTCAGAGCCTGTCCCCCCGCCGGCCCGGCCCGTTCCCGTGCCGTTCGGGGCTTACGAGCACACCCCCTCCCGTGCCCTGACACGGGGCACCACCTACACCCTCGTGGCCGGTACGGCCGACAGCAACGGGCAGGTTGAGGAGGGGTACTTCCTCACCACCACCGTCCACGCGGTCGTCCCCGAGTTCGAGAGCGGAGCGCGGGCCCCGTGGGTCGAGGGGACGACCGATCAGGGCCGGGTCACATTCACCGAGGACGGCGTGAGGGTCGACGATGACAACGGCGTCCGGGGGACGGTTGCGGCCGGGACCGCCGATGTCGACAAGGTGAGGACCGAAAAGGTCGGAGGGCGGGGCACCGACTCCGGCTGGATTACCTTCCCGGACGCGGGTATCGCCGTTCACCACGGCTCCGGTCAGGACCTCGGTGCTGTCGCCGCCAAGCGCGTCAGCGCCGAGGGCGTGAACACCGAGTGGGTCCAAGGCCGCGACGCCA
>NZ_JBHVGL010000003.1:23487-61238 GCF_042800875.1 Kitasatospora sp. NPDC057595
ACGGACGGCCGGATCGAATTCCCCCCGTCCGGCATCAACGTCCGTAGCAACGGCGGCCAGGACTGGGGCACCATCGCCGCCGACACGGCCGACGTGAAGAGCGTGAACACCGAGTGGGTCCAAGGCCGCGACGCCACGGACGGCCGGATCGAATTCCCCCCGTCCGGCATCAACGTCCGTAGCAACGGCGGCCAGGACTGGGGCACCATCGCCGCCGACACGGCCGACGTAAAGGGCGTGAACACCCAGTGGGTCCAAGGCCGCAACGCCACGGACGGCCGGATCGAGTTCCCCCCGTCCGGCATCAACGTCCGTAGCAACGGCGGCCAGGACTGGGGCACCATCGCCGCCGACACGGCCGACGTGAAGGGCGTGAACACCCAGTGGGTCGAGGGACCGAGCGGTACGAAGAGCCGCCTCGCCTTCACCGACACGGGCGTGAAGATCACCGACCCTGACGGCCACCGCGGCACCATCGTGGCGGGCGAGACCAACGTCCGCAGCGTTGTCACCCCCTGGGTCTCGGGGCCCCAGCCCGGCGCGGGATGGATCGCGTTCCGGGTGGAAGGCGTGGACGTGATGCGGGACAGCGAGGTCTCCTTCGGTACGATCCGAGCCGCCGAGTTCGAGGAGAAGGACGGCGGGACCGGACGGCCCCTGCACCGGAGGCTCCCCCCGTACGCGTGGCCCCCGAAGTCGGACAAGCAGAAGCCCTCCACCTCCAGCAACCTGCGTGAGGATCCCGAGTAGGCGCTCAGCCTCGTTCGGCCGTCCGTGGGGCCCGCGTCTCCGGCTCGCACACGAGTGCGGCAGAGACGTGGGCCCCACGCCGAACGGCAAGGTCATGCCGTGGGACCACAGCTCACCGGCAACGACGTGAGGGGCCTGGGAGTCCAAGCACGCCTCGCGGTGGACGATCGTCCGCGCGACGCCGCAGGGCCTCGTCCGAGGGCCCGGCGGCCCGGGTCTCGCGGCGTGAGTTCCTGCGGCGTCGCGACGAGGCCGAGCGGCAGCACCAGGCCGCACCCCCAGCCGATGGCACCAAGCCCCACCCCTCGTCGTGACCGGACATCCCTCTCCGCCTCATATCTGGCGGTGCATCAGACGTGGAAAGTCCTGACAGGGGGAGCCTCCTGGGCGGAGTATGAGCACCGGTTCAGGTCTGCAACCGAGCGCAACCGGCTCGACACGGGAGGATCAGATGGCACTACGGTTCGTTGCGAAGGACGAGAAGTCGGGGGATCACGGCTCTCCCGCTGCCTCTGATCTTCTGCTGCCCGGAAACGACTTCTGGCTGTTCGACGGCAAGATCGTCCAGTTCAACATCTTCGACGGCGATGGCCGATGGGTGCACACGGATCAGAGTGACGATCCCGCTGTGGCGCGGAACTGCGCAGCGGCTTTCGACGCCGTGTGGGAGCGTGCTGTCCCTCACGAGGCATTCAGCATCGCCGAGTAGTCACCGCAGCCGGCCAGTTCATGTCCTCTTCTCCTCTCTCCAGTGCCCAAGCCGCACGGAAGGCGCTCGCCGATCAGCTCGACCGGATCCGGCGGGACGCCGGACTTTCAGGGCTTGAACTGGCCGCGCGGTGTGGGTGGCACAAGTCCAAGTCATCCCGCATCGCCCGCGGCCTGACGGTTCCCTCCGACAGCGACATCCGTGCTTGGTGCACGGCGTGCGGGTCTGCGGAAAAGGCATCGGACTTGATCGCAGCATCGCGTACCGCCGAGTCGATGTACACGCAGTGGCGAGACCTCCACCGCGACGGCATGAGGCGGGTGCATCAGAAGACGCTGCCGCTCTACCAGCGGACACGAAAGTTCAAGGTGTACGCCTCCAACGTCATGCCGGGGATGACGCAGACGGCCCCGTACGCAACCGGGCTGCTCCGTTCGATCACGACCTTCCAGGGCACCCCGGACGACGTGGAGGACGCGGTGAAGGCCCGGCTGAAGCGATCCCGTGTCCTGCACGATGCCGGCCATCAGTTCGCCCTGATCCTGGAAGAGGCCGTTCTCTACTACGGTGTCTGCGACGACGAAGCCCTTGCTGGGCAGCTTGACCACTTGCTCGGGATCTCCTCCCTCCCGAACGTTTCGGTCGGAGTCGTCCCGATTCGGGCTCGTCGAACCGTCTGGCCACTCGAAGCGTTCTACGCCTTCGACGAGAGCCTCGTGGCAGTCGAGACTTTGACGGCGGAGATCAACGTCACCGCTCCTGGCGAGATTCGCACATACCTTCGCGCCTTCGCCGAGCTGGCCAAGATCGCCGTTCACGGTACCGAAGCCCGAAGTCGAATCGCCAAGGCCCGCAGCGCTCTCGGGTGAACCTGTGCAACCGCGTGCAACTTCCTGGCACCGTCTGTAGCCGCCTCCCTACGGTCTATCACGCACCCCCGCCGCCACGGCGAAGGAGGACAGACCGATGACGAGACGCACCACCCCCCCGGGTGAACCGAGAAGTCGTGACCGAGCCCTCGGCGTCCGATTTCCCGCTGGACGACTACCGAGCGGCCAACGCGGCCGATCGCGCTCCCTCCGTGGAACGCTTTCCAGGGCGACCTGGTTCGGCGCCGCACCAACGGCTGACGGGCACCGTCGCGCAGACCCCGAGCGAGCTCGCCAACCATGCCTGGGTGACCCGGAACAGCTCCAGCGACCCCTGCCCGGGGCTGGTCCTCCTCGCGCTGTCGCGCTGATAGCGCTGATCGCCTCCGGCCGCTTCTGACCACCAACCGCGCCCTCGGGCGCCCCATGAGCCCCCGGCTCGTCGGAACGGGCCCTCCGCCGAGCCCGGGCCGCACCACCCCGCACCACTGCTCGCCCACTCCCGGGCGAGCAGAGCCAACCCGATTGATTGGAGAGGCGCATGAACACCCCCACCCTCAAGTCCGGCGTCGAGCTGGACGAGCTGGGCAAGTTCTTCACGATCGCCGCGCACCGGATCGACGCGGGCCAGACCGCGCCGGAGATGTTCTCCGCCGCCATCGACTCCGCGTGGCACACCCTCCTCGCGGACCCCGCCGCGCACCACACGTTCGCGCTCCAGCACGCCGGCCGCACGCTGGACCACGTCGAGATGAACGGTCACGGGCCCATCGCGTGGGTGGCCGCGTACGAGGACGCGTACGGGCCGCTGCCGGAGATCTGGTTCACGAACGCCGACGGCACCGTGAACACCGAAGCCCTCACGCGGTACCGGGAGAACGGGACCGTCACCGCCGAGTGGGACTGCGGCCCCAAGCCCGGCCCCGGCGACGGCGACGACCTGACCCCGGCGGCGTCCTACCTGTGATCACCACACCAGTCGACGGAGCGTCCCGGCCGACCGCCGGGGCGCTCCGCCTCGCCGAAGCCCGGACGGAGAACCCGCTCGGCGTCGACACCAACGGCTACCTCGCCGGGCTGCACGAGCACTGCCCGTTCCTCAGGCCGTCCACCCGGCGCGGCATGACCGGATGGACCGTCTACGAGATCACCCCGGGCAGCCACCGGTACGCCGTGGAGGCCGAGTTGTTCTACGCCGGGGTCCAGGCCGCGGAATGGGTCCGGCCGCTGATGGGCCGACCGTACGGTGTTCTCGCGTGCGAGAACGTGGTGCTGCTCGGGCACTGCGAAGGCGCGGACCACCGCGAACTGCTGACCTGGCCCCACTGGGCGCTGAAGAACCTCTACGCCCAAGTCGGGATCATGTTCGGCAAGTTCGCCCAGGGCGCCGTCGAGACCGGCCGGCGCGGGCAGAGCATCCCGCCGCCGCCGTTCTCGTTCCTCCCGGTACGGGCGGGCGTGCGGCCGTTGGACCCGAAGTTCCTGGAGACCACGCCCGACCTCGCGACGGCGCTGTCCGTGGCGGTCGATGACGGTCGGGACGTCTTCGAGCACATCCCTTGCGAGTGGAAGGCAGTACGAGAATGGGCGAGTTCACTTCCGTTGCCGCAGCCGCGCTTAAGGCCGCGGAGGCAGCCTGCGGACCGGTCGACCTGGAGGAGATCAGCGACCGGCGGGGCTCGGCGGTCTGGAAGGCCAGTGGTCCGCGCGGGGCGGTGAGCATCAAGCTCGGCACCGGCGAGGCCATCGAGGTCACCAGCCGCGAAGCCTCCGTGCTGGACCAGCTCCCCGGCTACACCGTGACCACCGGGCGCTTCGCCAACGGCGTCTGGTACGTCACCCCGTGGCTGGCCGGACCGTCCACCTGGGACGTCTTCCGGCCCCTGCGCAAGAAGGACGAGGGCAGGGACGACGCCCTCGCCGCCGCAGTCGACCTGTGCCGCGCCGTGGCCGACCTGCACCACGCCGGGTGGGTGCACGGGGACCTCCAACCGCAGCACGGCATCCACACCGAGCACGGCGTCCGGCTCCTCGACTTCGCCTGGTCCCGGCGACTCGCCGACACACCCTGGTCGAGGTTCGACGGCACGATGATCCACCTCACCGCGCCCGAACTGGCCGCCCGGATCATCAACGGCCCCCAGCCCGTCCGAACGACCCAGCCAGCCGACGTCTACGCCCTCGCCGCAACCCTGTGGACCTGCGCCACCGGTGCCTGGCCGCTGGACTACGAGGCCGGCGGACTCGCCAAGGACGCCCCGGTGGAGGCGAAACGCAAGGCCATCGCCCACCGTGCCGTCCCGATGGCCACCGCGACGCCCTGGCCCGCCCTCCAGGCCCGGCTGCGCTACGTCCTGCTGGCCGCCCCCGACGACCGGCCCACCGCCACCGAACTCGTCAAGCTCATCGAAGCGGTAGACGGGTGATCGAGCTACGGGAGCTGGTTCCCGGCGACGCCGAGGCCCTGCTGCGGATCTACAGCGCGGAGGCGACCAGGTACCTGGGCCGGGCACCGATGGATGCCGCCGAAGCCCGCTACTACGCCCAAAGCGCCGCCGCCCACGCAGCCCAGAACCCCCGCACGCTGTACATGCTCGGCCTCACCGTGGACGGCGACCTCGTGGGCATCGTCAAGCTGCACTGTGACCGCCCCGCCGCCACCATCAGCTACATCCTGCGCCCCGACGCCTGGGGCCGGGGCTACGCCACCGAAGGGGTTCACAAGATCCTCGCCCTGGCGTTCGGCCGCCTCGGCCTGCCGGAGGTCCACGCCAAGCACCACCCTGACAACCCGGCCTCCGGCCGCGTCCTCCTCAAAGCGGGATTCGTCCCGGCCGGCGAGCACACCGGCTGCCCGACGTACGTCGTCCGGCCCTCGCGAACGGTCGGCGGCTCCCGTCTCGAACTCGCACCCCCGACCCACAGGGACACTCCCATGAGTGCGCCTTCCCCGGTGACCAGAACCTCCTCGACGGCGCCTTCGACCGCGTCCAGGCGCTCGCCAACGGCTGATCCCCCGGCACGGGTGCTCCCCGCATCGGCCCGGGCGGGCGCGGAGTCGTCTCCGCGCCCGCCCGGGCGCTCGCGAACCCGTGCGCCGTCGCCGGTTCGGGGGATTGCGACCGGGCTTCCGGGACGGGCCGGGTGGCCGGGGAATCCATGGCCCGGAAGGGCGCCTACCGGTTGTGCGCCCTCGGAAGGGAGAACAGTCATGCGTCGTCGGATCGCCGTGGCCGGGATGCTGGCCGCCGCCGGAGCGCTCGCGCTCGCCGTGCCCGCGCAGGCGGCCACGGGGGTGCTGGTGGTGAACGGCGTGGCACAGCAGAACCCGGCATCGGGGTGTTACCCGACCCTCTCACCCGTGATCATCGAGAACCTCACGAACGCGACGGTCGACGTCTACTCCGCGCCGAACTGTCGCGGGGTGGTGACGCGGGAGGTGGCTGCCGGGATGTCCGCGGCGACGGTCGGGTTCAGCTACCTCGTCAACTGACGCCGACCTGGCGGGTGTCCGGCCGGGCGCGGAGTCGTTTCCGGGCCCGGCCGGGCCCGGCGGTACAGGGGTCAGACCGGGAGGATCAGTTCCCAGGTGTCCACGGCGAAGTGGGTCGACATCCCGTGGGCCTCGTAGAGGGCGAGGGCCCCGGTGGCGTTGGCGGTGTCGACGCCGAGGGCGACCCGGTCATGGCCGAGGGCCGCGTAGTGGCCGAAGAAGTGGCGCAGCAGGTAGCCGCCGAGGCCGCGGCCCCGGGCGGCGGGCAGGACGCCCAGGCGGTCCGCCCAGCCCTCGCCGGCGCGGTTGTCGCGGGTGCGGAGCACGGCCACGTCGCCGACGCCCTCCAGTGCGGCGATCCAGGTCAGCGACCAGTCGAGGCGGTCGCCGTCGATGTCCTCCCACCACTGCTCGAAGGTGCGCGGCCGGAAGTCGAAGTCCCCGGCGAAGGTCTCCTGTTGCAGCCGGTGGGCGGTGCGGCGGTCCTCCTCCCGGCGGCAGTCGCGCAGGGTGATGCCGGGCGGCGGCGCGGGGACGGGGTCGGCCTGGGCGTCCACCCGGCGCGCCATCACGTGGTAGCGGCGCACGCGCTCCCAGCCGCGCTCCCGGAGCGCGCCGGTGTCGAGCGTGGGCCGGGTGTTCAACAGCAGGTGCAGGACGGCGCGGGAGGCGCCGTTGGCCGCCGCCCGTTCCACCGCCCGGCGCTCCATCAGCGTGAACAGGTACTGCGCGCCGGCCTGGTACTCGGGCAGGACGTACTGGTCGAGGTCGACCCGCTCCCCGCCGGACCGGTCCCGGACGAGGCCGTAGCCGACCAGCTCCTCGCCGTCGGCGAGCAGCCAGGAGTCGTCGCGGAGGTCGACACCCGGGTGGGCCAGGTCCGCCTCGACCTCGTGCAGTTCGGTCTCGGCCCGGCCGATCTCCAGCAGGTCCACCCGGTTGAGCAGGTCACGGACGGCCGGCGCGTCGCCGGGCACGGCGCGCCGCACGGTCAGGCCGGCGGGCGGGAGGTGGGTCGTGGTCATCCTGGCGGTTCTCCTGATCGGGGGCGGTGGCCGACGGGCCGTCCGGACAGGCTGCCCCACCCGGCGTGCAAGATGCGTGCAATCGGCGCGTACGCTGCACCGGACCGTGGAGCGGGTACGACGGAGAGGGCGGCGGATGGCCGGTCGGGGATGGTGGTTCGGCGTGCTGGGGCCGCTCGCGGTGCACCACGACGGGCGGGCGCTGCCGCTGGGCGGCGCCCGGCAGCGCACGGTGCTCGCCACACTGCTGGTGGCACACGGGCGGTCGGTCCCGGTGGCGAGCCTGGTCGACAGCGTGTGGAACGGCCGGGAGCCGGCCAGCGCGGTCAACACGCTGCAGAGCTACGTCTCCCGGCTGCGCACCCTCCTGGGCGACGCCCCGGGCGGCTCCGACGGTCCCGCGCCGCGGCTGCTCGGCACGGCCGGCGGCTACCGCCTCGACCTCGGCCCGGCCGAGGGGGCGGCCGCGGACGCGGATGAGGAGGCGGTCGACGTCCACCGCTTCGAGCGGCTGGCGGCCGACGGCCGGGCGAGGCTGGCCGACGGCGACGCGCACGGCGCGCACGCACGGCTCGTCGAGGCGCTCGGCCTGTGGCGCGGGCCGGCCCTCGCGGACCTGCGCGAGGTGCCGCCGCTGCAGGCGGAGGCCGTCCGCCTGGAGGACCTCCGGCTGGCCGCCGTGGAGTCGGCGGCCGAGGCCGAACTCGCCTGCGGGCGCCCGGCGGCGGCCGTCGATCGGCTGTGGCGGGCGGCGGCCGAGCACCCGCTGCGCGAAGGCCCGCAGGCCCTGCTGATGAGCGCGCTGTACCGCACCGGGCGGCAGGCGGAGGCGCTGGCGCTCTACGGCCGGACCAGGCGGCGGCTGGTCGACGAGCTCGGCGTCGAACCGGGCGCCGGCCTCACCGCCGTCCACCGGGCCATCCTCCGCCAGGAGTTGTTGCCACCGTTGCCACCGTTGCCGCCGGACCGGGAGACCGGAGCCGCGCCGGACGCCGCCCGACACCTCTCCGGGCCCCTCGGCGGGCCGTTCGTACCGCACCGCTTCGAGGTGCCGGAGCGGCTGGAGGCGCCGGGCTTCCTGCTGCGCCCGATCACCATCCGCGACCTGGCGCAGGACCACGCGTTGGTGACCGGTTCCCGGGAGCAGCTCCGGGAGCAGTTCGGCAGCGCCTGGGACTGGCCCCCGCCGGACCTCACCGAGGAGCAGGACCTCGTCCAGCTCGCCTGGCACCAACAGGAGTTCACCCGACGGACGTCCTTCGCCCTGGCGGTGGTGTCGCCGGGCGACGGGCGTCTGCTCGGCTGCGTCCACCTCGACCCGCCGGGCGACCGGCGCAACGACGCCGATCTGTTCTTCTGGACCGGTGAGGGCCCCGGATCCGCCCTGGACCGCGAGCTGTCCACCGCCCTCGACCACTGGCTCACCACCCGCTGGCCCTGGCGGCGGGTCGCCCGGCCCGGCCGCACCGACCCCTGGCCGCCTGCGCCACCGCGCCTCTGAGCGGACGTCGGCGGCCGGACGGCACGGGCGGCGGCGGGTCGGGGGTGGGTCCGGTCAAGCGGACTGCACGGACTGCCCGGTCCGCCTGGACGGCGGCGACGGCACGGACGGCGCAGTCGCCAAGGGCGGCACGGACGCGACGGACGGCACGGCGCCGACGAACGGCCGGTCGCGGTCGGCGCCGGTCAGCGCCTCCAGCAGCAGCCGCCAGGCCGCGTCGTACGCCCCCGGTCCGGCGGCCTCCGGCGGGCCGAAGCAGACGTGCGGGGCGCCGTGCAGCACGGCCAGCAGCAGCTGGGCGACCAGCTCGGGCGGCCGGGGCGCCATGCTGCCCTCGCCCTGGGCCCGGCGGATCAGGGTCACCAGGCCGCGCTGCACGGCATCGAAGATATCCGGCCCCGCCTGCGCCGACGTGGACAACGACGTGGGCGAGGACGCGGACGACGTGGGAGCCGGAGCCGGGGCCGGGGCCGGGGCGGGCCGCAGCGGATGCGGCTGCGCCGGCTCCGGGATGTCGGTGGCCAGCCGCAGCGCCGCCCGCAGCCGGACGTCCTCCCTCAGCCGGTGCGCCAGGTCCAGCACCAGCCCCTCCAGTACGACGGCCGCCTCGGTGCCCGGGACGTCACGGGCCAGCCGCATCTCCTCCCAGACCTGGTGCGACTGCGACATCAGCGCGCCGGCGAGCGCGCGCTTGGACGCGAAGTGCCCGTACAGCGCGCCCTTGGTCATACCGGTCCGCTGCGCCACCGCGTTGAGGGTGGCGCGACTGTATCCCTGGGCGGAAAACTCCTCGGCCGCGGCGTCCAGCACCTTCTCCCTGGTCCGCTGTGCCCGCTCCTGCTTCATCATGTGCCCTCCCTGGGGAAGAACATACCTTTCTGAACGAATGTTCTCAGTGGCGGCCCCGCGCACGCCGGTTCCCCGCACATCAGGCGGGATCCGATCGGTGACCGGCCGCCATCGGGTCGGTGGCGAGGACCGTCCCGGCGTAGGCGCGCGCCGCGGCGTCGGTGTCCAGGGTGCGGTGCACCGCCACCGCCGTCGCGTCCCGCCACGCACGCTGCAGCACCGAGGCCGGGTCCTGCGCGCCGACCCCGCCCGCGAGGAACAGGGCGTCCACCGCCTCCCGGCAGAGCGCGGCGGCGGTGGTGGCGTCGCGGCGGTTCTCGGCCACCGCCAGTGCGCTCACCTCGCCGCGGTCGGCCCGGGCGGCGGCGGCGTCCAGCAGCAGCCCGGCCATCCGGACCTTGGTGGACGCCCCGGAGAGCACGGTGTGCGCGGCCGGGTGCGGAACCGCCGCGCGCCGGGCCCCGGCCGTCCACTCGCGCAGTGCCGCGCGGGCGATGCCGAGCAGCGGGGCGGCGAAGACCAGCGCCGCGACCATCGGGTACGGCACGGTGTGGCAGCGGGCCGCGTCCTGCTGCGGGACGAGCAGCGTGTCCAGGACGAGGGTGCGGTGCTCGGGCACCTGGACCGCCTCGGCGGTGACCGAGGTGCTGCCGCTGGCGCGCAGGCCGGCGGAGTGCCAGGTGTCCAGGACCGTCAGCTCGGCCCGGGGCACGGCGAGGACGCGGTGCTCGCGGGCGGATCCGCTCGCCGTCCAGGCGGCCAGCAGGATCCACTCGGCGTGGTCGGCGCCGCTCGCCAGCCGCCACAGGCCGTCCAACTGCCAGCCGTCGCCGCGACGTTCGGCCCGGCCCTGGGGCGGGACCACCGAGGCCGCGATCCGCACGTCCGGCCCGTCGCCCCACAGCTCGCGCTGTCCCGCGGGCGGGAGGTAGGCGGCCAGCCGGCCGTGCGAGCCGTAGAGCGCGGCGCACCAGGCCGCGCCCGCACAGGATTCGGCGAGCTCGGCGACGGCGGTCACGAACGGGCCGAACTCCCCCGCGGTGCCGCCCCAGCGGACCGGTACGAAGTGGCGGGGGAAGCCCGCGCTCCGGATCCCGGCGGCGACCTGCTCGGTGAGCCGCCGTTCGGCCTCCGCCGACGCGGCGTCCCGCCGGGCCAGGACGGCGAGTTCGGCGACGGCGCGGGCGTTCAGCGGGCCGGTGCCGCCGCCGTCCGGGCGGTTCAGCACGGCGCCCCCGGGCGGCGCAGCCGGGCCTCGGCGATCGGACGGCCGTCCTGGAGGGCGCGCACCCGCACGACCCCCTCCGGGGCGGGCGCGGCGAGCACGGCGATCGGCGAGCCCGGCTCCCCGAAGGCGAGGAACTCTGCGTCGAGGCCCCGGAGTTCACGGTCCGCCGCGGCGCCCGGGGTGATCGCGGCGACGGCCTGCCGGAAGGCCTCCACCAGCACCATGCCCGGCACGTGGTCCACCGCGTGGTCGAAGAGCACGGGGTGGTGCTCGAACGGCCGCAGCCACCAACGGCCGGCGCGCTCCGGATCGGCGGCGAGCAGCACGTCCTCCGGGCGCGTCTGCCCGGCCCGGGCGGCGTCCAGTGGCAGCGGGGCGGGCGGCGGTTGCTCCGGGGCGCCGGCGGCCTCGGCGGACCGTTGCCTGACGACCGCGTAGCGCTCGGGCCCCAGCACCTCCCAGCGCAGCCGGACGCGGCCGACCGGTCGTCGGCCGGCCCAGGCGACGCCCTCCAGGGCGAACCGCTCCCGGCCGGGCGAGGGCCGCCGCGGAGCGAGGAGCCGGCAGTCCAGGTCGAGGCCGACGTCCAGGCCGTCCGGACCGGCCGGGGGCAGCGGCCGGTCGAGGTCGACGGCGAGGCCGTGGAGGACGAAGGGATGTCCGTAGGTGCTGCCGTGGAAGCGGTGGGCCAGGTGGATCGCGGTCTGGCGGACGGTCTCGGCGAGCAGCACCGGGTCGGCGCCCGGGCCGCCCCGGCGGCCGAGGTGGTGGTCGCGACTCCAGCGTGCCGCGACGGCGAAGCGCCCCTCCCCCAGCCGCGCCGAGTCGGTCAGCAGGACCTCGGCGTCCGCCGCCTTGTGCACCGCCTCGCGCGGTAGGTGCCGGTCGAAGCGTAAGCCCCGCCACCCTTCCCGGAGCTCCGGCCGGTGCTGCGCGGACACAACCGATGACAGAACATTCATGATTTCTCCCTCCCCCACGGTCGCGGAGGCCGCAGCGGGCCCGCTACATTGCGGTGCCCCGACCGGTGCGACGGCTCAGGAACATACCTTCTGGAAGGTTTACCGTCGAGCCGGAGTTTCCCGCCACCATGTCCAAATCACCCTGACCAAGGCTGAGTTGAGAACGCCCGCCCCCCGGGGCCCCACCCCGACTCCCCCATACCCCCCACCCCCGAGGAGCCGACCATGCCCGAGCCCGACCCGGCCGCCCCGTTCCGGGTGCGGCCCATCGTCACCCGGCGGGGCCCCGATCCCAAACAGGACCGGGCGGCCCGCACCAAGCTGTTGGTGCTCACCGCCGCCGCCGAGCTGTTCGCGGCCCGGGGTTTCCGCCACACCGCGGTGAAGGACGTGGCGGAGCGGGTGGAGATGACCAAGGGCGCCGTCTACTTCCACTTCCCGACCAAGGAGGCCCTGGCGGTGGCCGTGGTCGAGCAGCACTACGCGCGCTGGCCGGCGCTGCTGACGGAGGTCACCGCCGAGGGCCACGGGCCGCTGGAGACCGCGGCGCGCCTGCTGGCGGGGGCGGCGACGGCCTTCCGGGACGACATCGTCGTCCAGGCGGGCGCCCGGCTGCAGATCGAACGGCCGCAGATCGACGCCGAGTTGCCGACGCCCTACGTGGACTGGACCCAGCTGCTGGCCACCCTGCTGGTCCGCGCCGAGGAGGCGGGCGAGCTGCGCGCGGGGGTCTCCCCGCAGGCGGCGGCGCGCTCGCTGGTGGCCGCGTTCTTCGGCACCCAGCACATCTCGGACGTCCTGCACGAGCGGACCGACGTCGTCGAACGCTGGTCGGAGACGGCCGAGTTGCTGTTCCGGGCGATCGGCGCGGCCCCGGCGGCCCCGGTCGTCCCGGCAGTCCCGACGGCCCCGACGACGCCGGTGTCGTGACCGCCGCTCCGTGAGCCCCGGCCGCGCGACGCGGGCCCACCGGAGTCACCGGCGGGCCCGCACCGTCCACCCGGGCTACCGCACCGCCACCCGGGACCGCTTCGCGGCGGGCGCCGCGACAGCCCCGACCCCGGCCGCGCCGGGCCCCGTGCCGCGCGTGGTGGCCCAGGCCGTGGCGGCGGCCACCAGGGTGAGCACGGTCGCCGCGAGCGGGAACCAGCGCCCGCCGAACAGGGCGATCGCGGCGCTGCCGACGCCGCCGCCCGCTGCCGTGCCCAGGTAGAGGGCGCTGCTGTTGAGCGAGATCAGCAGCTGGGCGTTGCCCGGGTCCAGCGAGGCGAGCCGGTGCGGCAGGGCGACCGAGACCGCCCACCCGGCCAGCGGGGTGACCACCGCGTAGGCGAGCGCACCGGCCATCGAGCGCCCGGCCCAGGGCAGCGCGGCGAACGCGCCCGCCGCCACCGTGCTGCCGACCAGCAGCACCCGCCGGACACCGACCCGGTCCACCAGCCGCCCGCCCAGCCAGCTGCCCGCCACCGAGGCGACACCCGAGACCAGCAGCACCAGGCTCAATCGCTCCGCCCGCCCGCCGGTGGCCGGGGCGACCGCGGTGGCCAGGTAGATGTAGACGGACTGGAAGGCGAGGAAGAACACCAGGGTGGTCAAGGCGGCGCCGAGCACCCGCCGGTCGCGCAGCGGCGCCAGCCGGTCCCGCAGACCGGGTGCGGCGGCCGACACCGGCAGCTCTCGCAGCAGCAGCGCCAGCCCGGCCAGGGCGGCCGCGCTCAGCACCGTCACCAGCCACATCGTCAGCCGCCAGTCGGTGCGCCCGACCCAGGTGCCGAGCGGCACGCCGAGCGCGGTGGCGACCGTCATGCCGCCGAGCACGGTGGCCAGCGCCCGGCCGCGCCGCTCGGGGGCGACCAGGGTGGTGGCGACGGCGTTCGCGGTCGGGGTGTAGAGCGCGGCGCCCGCGGCGGCCAGCACCCGGGTGGCCAGCAGTGCCTCGTACGAGGGGGCGAGGGCGCTGAGCGCGTTGGCGACACCGAAGACGGTGAGCGCGGTGAGCAGCAGGCGGCGGCGCGGCCAGCGGGCGGTGAGGGCGGCGAGCGGCGGGGCGAGCAGCGCGTAGCCGAGGGCGAAGACGGTCACCAGCTGGCCGGCGGCGGTGACCGAGACGCCGAGGTCGTCGGCGACCGGGCCGAGGATGCCGGCGGTGACCATGGTGTCGGTGCCGACGGCGAAGGTGCCGAGGGCGAGCAGGAGCAGGCGGACGGGCACGTCGATCCCCCCAAGGAGCGGACATTGTTGGACGTGAGGGCAACAGTTGGATGCTCGCCAAACAGTACGGATTGGTGGATGATTGTCAAACCGTTCCGTTCGCGCACCAACCCCGCGCCCGATCCCGAGGAGGCCGCCTGCCATGTCCGACGACGAGCGGCTGCCCCAGCCCGCCCCTGCCGAGATCGACCTGGTCACCGTGCTGCACGCGCTCGGCGACCCGGTCCGGATGCGGCTGCTGACCAGCTACGCGGACGGCGCCGAGCACTCCTGCGACCCCCGCCACCTCGGCCTGGAACACCTGCACAAGTCGACCGTCTCGCACCACATGCGGGTGCTCCGCGAGGCCGGCGTCACCACCACCCGGGTCGCCGGGCGCAACCGGTACGTCTCGCTGCGCCGCGCCGACCTCGACGCGCGCTTCCCCGGCCTGCTCGCCGCCCTGCTCGCCGCCGCCCCGGACCCGGAACGCTGAACGGCGGCGCCGTCCGGACCCCCGCGAACTCGTCGCGCGGTCCGGACGGCACCGCCGCCAGGAGGGGCCGGCCGACCCCTCGATCAGCGCGCCGCGCCCGGCGCCCCCAGCATCCGGAGCACCAGCTCGCCGTAGCGACGGCCGAGTTCCTCCGGCGTCTCGCTGCTGCGGTCGGTGTACCAGCGGGACACGTCGATGCCCAGCGAGGTGACCGCGCGGGCGGCCGTACGCACCTCGGCGACCTCGAAGGCGCCGGCCGTCACGCCCGCCTCGATCAGCGCGCTGACCTCGCGCTCGATGTCCAGGCGCAGCGCCGCGACCACCCCGTAGGCGTCCTGCGGGAGCGCGTGCAGCTCGTAGTTGACCACCCGGCCGACCGTCCGCGCCCGGGCGTGCCAGGTGGTGAACTCCTCGACCAGGCACCGCATCCGGGTCACCGGGTCGCCCTCGCCGGCCGCCGCCGTCCGGACCAGTTCGAGCGTCGCGGCGTGCCCGGCCCGGCTGATCTCGGCCAGCAGGGCCGCCTTGGACGGGTAGTGGATGTACAGAGCGGCCGGGCTCATCCCGGCGGCGGTGGCGATGTCCCGGGTGGTGGTGGCGTGGAAGCCGCGCTCGGCGAAGGACTCCACGGCGGCCTGGAGCAGCCGGTACGCCGCCTCCGGGCGGGCGTCGGCGCCGCCGGGCAGGGTGGGCCAGAGGTCGGCGATGGGCGTGCTGGTCATGGCGCCATCCTCGCAGATCGGTCGCCCGGGCAGGCGTACGGGCGTTCGGCCCGCGGGCCGCCGCGGGCTGTTGACAGGGTCCCGCACCGCCACCATGCTGAGCAAGCGCTTAGTCAGCACGGCCAGCATCGCCAGCACAGTCAGCTCAGTCGGGATCAATCGGGATCAGTCGGGAAAGGACCCCCGTGGTGAACTCCTTCAAGGGCCGGGTGGCCGTCGTCACCGGATCGAGCCGGGGCATCGGGCTCGGCATCGCACGCGAGCTGATCGCCCGGGGGGCGAAGGTCTGCCTGACCGCCCGAACCCCGGAACCGCTCGCCGAGGCGGTCCGGGACCTCGGCGGCCCGGAGGTGGCCATCGGTGTCGCCGGCCGCGCCGACGACCCGGCCCACCAGGAGGAGGCCGTCACCCGCACCCTGGAGTCGTTCGGCCGGCTCGACCACCTGGTCAACAACACCGGCATCAACCCCGTCCACGGCCCGGTGCTGACCGTCGACGAGGCCGCCGCCGCCAAGATCCTCGCCGTCAACGTGCTCGCCCCGCTGGCCTGGACCCGCCGCGCGCACGCCGCCTGGATGGGCGGGCACGGCGGCTCGGTGGTCAACGTCGCCTCCGTCGCCGGGATCCGCGCCTCGCTCGGCATCGGCATGTACGGGATCTCCAAGGCCGCCCTGATCCGGCTCACCGCCGAACTCGCCGCAGAGCTGGGCGGCCAGGGCATCCGGGTCAACGCCGTCGCCCCCGCCGTGGTCAAGACGAAGTTCGCCGAGGCCCTGTACGAGGGCCGCGAGGAGCAGGTCGCCGCCGCCTACCCGCTGGGCCGGCTCGGCGTGCCCGAGGACGTCGCGGGCGCCGTCGCCTTCCTGCTCTCCCCCGACGCCGCGTGGATCACCGGCCAGACCGTGGTGGTGGACGGCGGCGTGACCCTCGGCGGCGGCCTCTGACCGACGACCGGGGGGGTCACCAGGCGGCGTCGGCGCCGGCGGTGATGACGTCCAGGGCCGGGCGCGGGGCGCGGCCGAGCAGCGTGGCGAGGTCGCCGGGCCCGCCCGGTCCGGCCAGGAAGCCGTGGGCGATCGCCGAGCAGGTGCCCGCGAGCATCGGGACCTGGAAGGCCTCGGCGCCGGAGGCCGCGACCGCCGCCCGCGCGCCGGCGAGGGTGCCCGGGCGGTACTCGACCGTGCGGCCGGTGCTCCGGGTGAGCGCGGCGGCGATCTCGGCGCCGCCCACCGCCTCCTCGCCGACCAGCTCGTAGACCCGGCCCGCGTGCCCGGCCGGTGCCAGGGCCACCTCGGCCGCGACCTCGGCGAGGTCCGCCCGGGCCACCGCCGCGAGCCGGCCGTCTCCCAGCGGGGCGGTGATCACGCCGTCGGCGTCCGGCCGGGCCAGGAAGCCGAGGAGTTCCGCGTACAGGCCGTTGCGCAGGACCGTCCAGCACAGCGTGGCCGACGCGCGCAGCCGCCGCTCGGTCCAGCGGTGGGCGAGCGCGTAGGCGAGGTGGTCGCCGTCGCCGGAGAGGCTGGTGTAGACGACGTGCTCGACGCCCGCGCGTTCGGCCGCCTCGATCGCGGCCCGGTGCCGGGCGATCACCACGTCGTCCTCGCCGTAGCCGGCCGAGATCAGCAGCAGCGTTCGCACGCCGGTGAAGGCCGCGTCCAACGTCTCCGGCCGGTCGAAGTCCACCGCCCGCACCGGGACGCCGGTCCTCGGCGCCCGCTCCGGTGTACGGCTGCCCGCCAGCACGCCGTCCGGGCCACCGGGCCGGGCGGCCAGCCGCTCCAGCACCAGCGATCCGAGACCGCCGTTGACACCCGTGACCAGCAGCATGATTCCTCCAGGAACAGGGCGCGGGGAGTCGGTACCGGGCCGCCGCCCTGCTCAGCGGCCCGGGGACCATCCTGGGTACCCTGGCCGTCCGGCATAAGGAGGCACTTCGATGTCAGTGGGGCACACCGCGGTAACCACCCCGGCCGCCGCCGACCGTCCGGTGGTCTGGTGCGAGGACGGCGTGGACTGCGGCATCCGCGACCTGCTGAACCGGCTCGGCGACCGGTGGTCGGTCCTGGTGCTGGTCGAACTCGCCCAGGGGGTGCGGCGCTTCCGCGAGCTGCAACGCGCCGTGCCGGGGATCTCGCAGCGGATGCTGACCCTCACGGTGCGCCGCCTGGAACGCGACGGCCTGCTCACCCGCACCGTGCACCCGACGATCCCGCCGCAGGTGGAGTACGAGCTGACTCCGCTCGGGCACAGCCTGACCCACCTGGTGCGGGCGATGGCCGACTGGTCCTACGACCACCACGACGCGATCGCCGACTCCCGGCGGGCCTGGGACGCGGCCAACCCCGAGTCGGAGCTCGCGAGGTAACGGTGCGTCAGCCTTCGTAGCGGATCTCCGGGAAGCGCGGCGAGGGCCCGTCCAGCAGGTGGTCGTCGTGGCCGCGCAGCCAGCGGTCGAAGAAGGAGCCGACGTAGGCGCGGGTGGCGAGCACCGCCCGCTCCGGCCGGACGTCGCCGATGTCGCCGCGCACGGCCTCCTGCGGCACCGCGCCCTGGCGGGCGAGCTGCGGCAGCAGCGCCTGCGCGTCGGTGTACGAGCCGTGCCGGGAGCGGAGCAGGGTGACGTCCGCCTTCCAGCCGCGGGTGTGCTGCCAGAAGGCGGCCCAGCCGGGTTGGGCGGTGTAGGGGCCGGAGTCCGCGTTCTCGGTGCCCATCAGCAGGAACGGGCGGTCCAGGCCGTCCTCGGCGACACTGCTCAGCCGCACCCCGGTGCCGTCGGGGCCGGGGTAGTGCAGCTGGCCGTCCAGGTTCACACCGGCCTTGATCCGGGGGTCGTCGTGCATCGTCTGGGCGGCGGTGAAGCCGCCGGCGGAGTGGCCGGCCATACCGATCCGGTCGAGGTCCAGCGAGCCGGCCAGGGCCGCCGGGAGCCGGCCGTCGGTGCGCAGCGCGGCCAGCTCGTCCAGGACGAAGCGGGTGTCGGCGACCCGGACGGCCTGCGCCTCGCGGAGTAGCGCCCCGATGTCCAGGCCGGGCTGGGCGGCCAGCGCGGGGAACACCGAGGTGGCCAGGCGCCCGTCCGGGAAGGCCACCTCGGAGGCCTCGTAGGGGTGGTCGACGGTGACCACGACGTAGCCGCGCGAGGCGAGGTCCTCGACCAGGCCGGTCCCCCAGGTGCGGGGGTCGCCGAGCCCGGCGGACCAGAGCACCACCGGGCGCGGTCCGGCGCCGAGCAGCGGCGGGGCGTCGGGGCGGGCGTGGGTGCGGACCCACGTCCAGTCGGTGCGGTCCGGCAGCGCGCCGTAGTTGAAGACGGCAGCGCCCTGCGGACCACCGAAGTGCCGGCCGGCGCGCGGCACCATGTAGGGCGCGCGCTCCCTCTCGTGCGCCGGTCGGGTGGCCGGGTACCAGAGGCTGATCATCAGCTCGCGGGGGTGCCCCGGCTGCCAGGGGTCCTCCCGGCCGGTGTCGACGAGGCGCAGCGCGGTGGTGCCGACCGGATAGGGGCCGGTGGGCCGCGGCAGGGCGGCCCGGGCCAGGCCCCGGCGCTCCGCGACGGCCGGGGCGGCGGAGGCCGGCACGGCCGTCGCCCCGGCCGCGCCCAGTACCGTGGTCGCCGCCAGGGCGACGGCGACACCCCTGCGCAGGCCCCGCAGGCCCCGTGTGTCCTGTCCCCGGCCGCGCTCGCCCATGGTCCCCGCCTCCCCGTCCTTCGGTGCGACGGCCCGCCGCCCACCGGCCGGCCCGTACGGCGAAGGTACGGGCCGGACCGGTGCTCGGACGTCATACCGCAGTGCCAACCCACCGGGTGCTACCCGGGTATGACCCGGCCGGTGGTGTCGGACCCGGGCGCCACCCGGGCGCCGGGAGCCGAGCCGTGACGGGGGCCCAGCCGTGACGGGGCTTCGACGGCGGTCGCAGGGCTTCAGCAGTGGCAGGGCTTCAGCGGTGGCAGGGCTTCAGCGGTGGCAGGGCTTCAGCGGTGGCAGGGCTTCAGCGGTGGCAGGGCTTCAGCGATGGCGGGGCTTCAGCGATGGCGGCGCAGCTCGTGCCGGGCCAGCGAGCGCTTGTGCACCTCGTCCGGCCCGTCCGCCAGCCGGATCGTGCGGCTGAACGCCCACAGCGTGGCGAGCGGGGTGTCCTGGCTGACGCCGGCCGCGCCGTGCGCCTGGACGGCCTTGTCCAGAATCCATTCGACGGTGCGGGGGGTGGCGATCTTGATGGCCTGGATCTCGGTGTGCGCGCCCCGGTTGCCGACGGTGTCCATCAGCCAGGCGGTCTTGAGCACCAGCAGCCGCAGCTGCTCGATGCGGACCCGGGATTCGGCGATCCAGTCCTGGATCACGCCCTGGTCGGCGAGCGGCGCGCCGAACGCCGTGCGGTCCAGGACGCGCCGGCAGGTCAGCTCCAGCGCGCGCTCGGCGATGCCGATCAGCCGCATGCAGTGGTGGATCCGGCCCGGGCCGAGCCGGGCCTGGGCGATGGCGAAGCCGGAGCCCTCCTCACCGATCAGGTTCCCCGCCGGGACCCGGACGTCCTCGAAGGTGATCTCGGCGTGGCCGCCGTGGTCGGCGTCGTCGTAGCCGAACACGGTCATGCCGCGCCGCACGGCCACCCCGGGGGTGTCGCGCGGCACCAGGATCATGCTCTGCTGCCGGTGCTTCTCCGCCCCGGGGTCGGTCTTGCCCATCACGATGAGGATCCGGCAGTCCGGGTTCATCGCGCCGCTGATGTACCACTTGCGGCCGTTGACCACGTACTCGTCGCCGTCCCGCTCGATCCGGGTGGCGATGTTGGCGGCGTCGGAGGAGGCGACCTCGGGTTCGGTCATCGCGAAGGCGGAGCGGATCCGGGCGTCCAGCAGCGGTTCCAGCCAGCGTTCGCGCTGCTCGGCGCTGCCGAACTCGGCGAGCAGCTCCATGTTCCCGGTGTCGGGGGCGGCGCAGTTGAGGGCGGGCGGGGCGAGGTGCGGGCTGCGGCCGGTGATCTCGGCGAGCGGGGCGTACTGGAGGTTGGTCAGCCCGGCGCCGTGCTCGCCCGGCAGGAAGAGGTTCCACAGCCCCTGTCTGCGCGCCTCGACCCTGAGGTCGGCGATCACCGCCGGCACCTCCCAGACGGGCCGCGCGGGGTCGGCGAGCTGGGCGGCCAGCACCGGTTCGGCGGGGTGGACGTGCCGCTCCATGAACGCGGTGAGCCGCTCGCGCAGTTCGAGGGTGCGCCGGTCGTAGGCGAAGTCCATCGGTCAGTGTCCCTTCAGCGTGGCGAGGCCGTGCTCGACGAGGAGCGGCGCCATGGTGGCGGCGCGTTCGAAACCGGCTCCGAGGGTGCGGCCCTGGCGGTAGCGGTAGTGGATGCCCTCGGCGACGACGGCGAGCTTGTAGCAGGCGAAGGCGACGTACCAGTCGAGCGCGGCGGCGTCCCGGCCGGTCGACTCGGCGTAGCGGGCGACGAGTTCGGCACTGCGCGGGAAGCCGGGGGCGGTCGCGGCGGAGGGGATGAGGCCGCCGCCGACGCCGGCCAGCTCGGTGTACATCACCAGCAGCCCGACGTCGGTGAGCGGGTCGCCGAGCGTGGACATCTCCCAGTCCAGGACGGCGACGACGGCGTCCCGTCCGTCGCGCTCGGCGACCAGCACGTTGTCCAGCCGGTAGTCGCCGTGCACCAGCGCCGGCGCCGGGGAGTCCGGCCGGGTGGCGGCGAGCAGTTGGTGCAGCCGGTCGATCCCGGGCAGCTCGCGGCATCGCGAGGCGTCCAACTGGGCCGACCAGCGCCGCAGTTGCCGTTCCAGATAGCCCTCAGGCCGGCCGAAGTCGGCAAGCCCGACGGCTGCCGGATCGATCCGGCGCAGGGCGGCGAGGGTGTCCACCAGGGCCTCGCCGATGCCGCGCACCCGGCGCTCGCCGAGCGCGGCGAGGGCGTCGGCCTCCCGGTGCACGGTGCCGGGCACGTACGCCATCAGGTACCAGGGCGCGCCGAGCACCTCCGTCCCGGGGTCGAGGTGGACGGTGGCGGGCACCGGCACACCGGTGTCGCGCAGCGCGGTCATCACCCGGTACTCGCGGCCCATGTCGTGCGCGGTGGCGAGCACGTGCCCGAGCGGGGGCCGGCGCAGCACCCAGACGGTGGCGCCGTCGGTGAGCCGGTAGCTGAGGTTGGAGCGGCCGCCCTCGATCAGCTCGGCGCGCAGCGGGCCGGCGACGGTGCCGGGGAGCTCGCGGTCGAGGTGGGCGCGCAACCGCTCCAGGTCCGGCCCGGGCGGGGCGACGGGGGGCTCCGGCAGGGTCTCGGCCACGGGCACTCTCCATTCGTCGACCGGCGGCGCCGTCGTTGACTAAGCGCTTGCTTAGCATTCAGCCGACGGCGGCGCCCTGTCAATCCCCGCCGACACCTCGCGGCGGCTCCCGAAGCCTCCCGGTGTCTCGCGGTGCCCGCCCGGCCTCGCACCCGCCCTCCCTGACGGACCGCCACAATGGGCGCCATGAGGTTGATCCACACCGTCGCCGGCGTGCTGCTCCTGCTGCTCGTCATCGCCAGCATCCTGCGCACGCTTGTCGTCCCGCGCGGCCTGTACTCCTCCCTGGTGCACGGCCTGTGGCGGGGCCTGCGAACGGCGCTGCGGCTCGCCGCCGCACCGTTCGGCACCTACCAGGCGCAGGACCGGGCGCAGACCTGGCTGGCCCCGCTGATGCTCACCGGCATGCTGGCGGTCTGGCTCGGCGGCATGCTCGTCGCCTACACGCTGCTGCTGCACGGCACCTCGCAGCTGGACTGGGACGTCTCCATCCGCGAGGCGGGTTCCAGCCTCTTCACCCTCGGCTTCGCCAGCGGCGAGCGGCTGCGCCTGTCGCTGATCGACTTCCTCGCCGCCGCCAGCGGCCCCCTGGTGATCGCCCTGCAGATCGCCTACCTGCCGACCCTCTACGCCGCCTACAACCGGCGCGAGCTGGAGGTCACCCTGCTGCAGTCCCGGGCCGGCGAGCCCGCCTGGGGCCCCGAGCTCCTGGCCCGGCAGTCCCTGGTGGACACCGAGACCGCCCTCCCCCAGCTCTACCGGGACTGGGAACGGCTGGCCGCCGACATCGGCGAGAGCCACTCCAACTACCCCGTGCTGATCTCCTTCCGCTCCCCGCGGGCCAACCGCAGCTGGGTGGTCGGGCTGATCGCCGTCATGGACGCCGCCGCCGTCCACCTCGCCGTCTGCCCGCGCACCGCCCCGCCGGAGGCCCGGCTGGTGCTGCGCGCCGGGTTCACCGCGCTGCGCGACATCGGCCGGTCGCTGCGGGTGGACTTCGACGACGACCCGTCCCCGGAGGCGCCGATCCGCCTGAGTTTCACCGAGTTCGACGCCGCCGTGGCCATGCTCGCCGCCGCCGGCTTCCCGCACGAGCGGCCCGCCGCCGAGGCCTGGCCGCACTTCCACGGCTGGCGGGTCAACTACGAGGCGCTCGCCTACGAGCTGGCCCGCCGCAGCGACGCCGTGCCCGCGCTGTGGACCGGCCCGCGGGACTTCCGGGCCCCGGCCATCCCCCCGGCCCGCCCCGCCGACCGCCGCCCCGCGGCCGGGCCGGGGAAGTGAGCACGCTCGCACGCACGAGCACGGCGCGCCCGAGAACACGGCGCACGCACGAGCGCGGCGCCGCACGAACACGGCGCGCGCACGAGCGCGGCCACCGGTGATCGGGGGTGATCACCGGTGGCCGCGCGGCGGAGCCGTCGTGGACTACTTGGCCCGGCGCTGGGTGAAGCGCAGCATGTTGCCGGCCGGGTCGCGGAAGGCGCAGTCGCGCACGCCGTACGGCTGGTCGATCGGCTCCTGGAGCACCTCGCCGCCCGCCGAACGGATCCGCTCGAAGGTCGCGTCGCAGTCCTCGGTGGCGAAGATGACCGCCCGCAGCAGGCCCTTGGCCAGCAGCTCCGCCATCGCCTTACGGTCGGCCGGCGAGGCGTTCGGGTCCGCCAGCGGCGGCTCCAGCACGATGTCCACGTCAGGCTGCGACGGGGCGCCGACCGTCACCCAGCGCATGTTCTCGAAGCCCACGTCGTTGCGGACCTCCAGGCCCAGCACGTCGCGGTAGAAGGCGAGCGCCTTGTCGTGGTCGTCGACGGCGATGAAGCACTGTGAAAGCTCGATGTCCATGGGCCACACGCTACGGGTGGGGCGGGAGTTCCGCTTCTCCGTTCCTGACCGGTGTCCGGTCCCGGCCCGCGTTCCTGACCGGTCGTGTGTAGAGCTTGGCGTAACACGCCGGGATCGCGGCGCCCTCCTCGTGGCCGCGCGCCCGGTAGGCGCTCGGACTCTCGCCGACCAGCTCGGTGAACCGCGAGCTGAACGAGCCCAGCGAGGTGCAGCCCACCTCGAAGCAGACCTCGGTGACCGACAGGTCCCCGCGCCGCAGCAGCGCCTTGGCCCGCTCGATCCGGCGGGTCATGAGGTAGCTGTACGGCGTCTCCCCGAACGCCGCGCGGAAGCTGCGCGAGAAGTGCCCCGGTGACATCAGCGCGACCCGCGCCAGCGCCGGTACGTCCAGCGGCAGCGCGTAGTCGCGGTCCATCGCGTCACGGGCCCGGCGCAGCCGGGCGAGGTCCTCCAGATTCACCACTCCACCCTCCCACGAGGCGGTGACAGCGCCCCCCACCGCCTCGTTTATGCTCTGCGCCATGCCGACGACCGAACACTCCTTCGCCTGCGCGTGCTGCCAGGGGCAGCACGAAGGCCCGCCGCGCTCCTACGGCTCCCCGGCCCCGGTGAGCTGGAAGCCGAAGTACGCCCGGCGCAAGGACAGCGGGCTCACCGCGGACCAGTGCGTGATCAAGGACCGGGAGTTCTACGTCCACGGCCTGATCGAGATCCCGGTGCGGGACGGCGGCGAGCCCTTCTCCTGGGGCGTCTGGGTGTCGCTGAGCGAGACGAACTTCGCGCGGATGCACGAGCTGTGGGAGGACCCGGCCCGGGAGCAGGAGCCGCCGTACTTCGGCTGGCTGACGACCGAGCTGCCGGTCTACCCGCAGTCCACGCTGCTGCTCAAGACCCATGTCCGCACCCGGGCGGTCGGCCTGCGCCCGCTGATCGAACTGGAGCCGACCGACCACCCGCTCGCCGTCGAGCAGCGCGAGGGCATCACCGAGGACCGGGTGCGGGAGTTCGCGGAGCTGCTGCTGCGCGGCTGACGGCGGGCGGGTGGCCGGTCGGCGCTGGTCGGGCGGTCAGACCGCGACGGTGGCACCGGTGGCCAGCGAGCGCTCGGCGGCGGCCAGGATCTCGACCGTGCGCAGACCGAACGCGGCCGAGCAGGGGTGCGGCTCGCCGGTGCGGGCGGCGGTCGCCAGGGCGTCCAGGGCGCGGTGGAAGGCCGCGACCGGCCCCTCCCCGCGCTCCGGCAGCCGGACGGTGCCGGACCGCCCGCGCAGCTCCATCCCGGTGCCGCCGCCGGCGACCGGGGCGGTCAGGCTCAGCGCGAGGGTGCTGGAGGCGTCGCCGACGTGGCGCAGCACCAGGTGGACGGTGTCCAGCGGGCCGGACACGGCGGTGACCGAGACGGCGTCGCCGATCACCGGGAGCAGCACCGAGAGCGCGTGCGGGCCGACGTCCCAGAGCGCGCCCTTCTCCTTGCGCCACGCCGAGGCCGCGTAGGGGCTGGTGGAGTCGGGGGCGAACACCGAGCCGAGCCAGTCCGAGCGGCCGGTGAACCAGCCGCCGACGGCCGCCTGCTCCTCGATCCAGGGCAGCTGGTCGCCGCCGAAGCGGACCGTGAAGAAGACCACCGAGGCGACGCCGTTCGCGGCGGTGGCCTCGACCACCCGGCGGGCGTCGGGGACGGTGAGCGCCACCGGCTTGTCGAGCAGCAGGTGGCAGCCGGCCTCGGCGGCGCGCACCGCGAGGTCGGCCTGCACGGTCGGCGGCAGCGCGATGGAGACGGCGTCGACCTCGTCGAGCAGCCGGTCGAGGTCGGCATGGCCGGGGACGCCGTACTGGGCGCCGAGCTCGGCGGCCGCCTCGGGGCGGCGGCCCCAGACGCCCGCGAACTCGACGCCGGGGTGGTCCGCGAGGACGGGCGCGTGCACCCGCCCCGCCCAGGTGCCGGTGCCCAGGAGTCCGATCCGCATGCTGTTTCCCACTTCTCCGTCGTGTTCGGGTGTCGTGTTCGGGTGTCGTGTTCGGGTGTCGCCTCACGCGAACGCCGCCGCCGGAAGACGTCCGGCGACGGCGGGCGTGGGGCGTGGTGGTCCGGGTGGACCGGGGCTGGACCCGGGAGGGTCCGGGTCGGTCAGTCCGCGGCGGGGGCGGTGATCGTCGGGGTGGCGGGCGACTCGGCCTGCGTCTGCGGGGTGGCGGGCGACTCGGCCGGCGTCCGCTGCGCTTCCTCCGCCTCCTGCGCCGCCGCGTCCTCGGCCTCGTGCTCCTTGGCGGTCTTCGCCGCCCGGCGCTTCATCAGCCAGGCCGACAGCGCACCGCCGGCCGCGGCGACCAGCAGGCCGATCCAGGAGAACTTCGAGAGCCACTGCTCGGCGACCTTGCCGACCTGGTAGACCAGCAGGGTGGTGCCGCCGGCCCAGACGACGCCGCCCAGGACGTTGGCGATCAGGAACTTCCAGTACGGCATCTTCAGCGCACCGGCGAGCGGCCCGGCGAAGATGCGCAGCAGGGCGATGAAGCGGCCGAAGAAGACCGCCCACATGCCCCACTTGTGGAAGGAGCGTTCGGCGGTGGCCAGGTGGCTGGGGCCGAAGTGCTTGGGGAACTTCCGTCCGAGCTTCTCGAACAGCGGCTTGCCGCCCTTGCGGCCGATCGAGTAGCCGATCGAGTCACCGATGATCGCGCCGAGGATGGCGGCGACCGCCACCCAGATCGGGCTGACCACGCCGCGCGCGGACAGCAGGGCGGCGGAGACCAGGGCGATCTCCCCGGGAAGCGGGATCCCCAGCGACTCCAGTCCGATGATCAGTGCAACCAGGGCGTACACCGCGCCCGGTGGTACGCCTTCGATCCAGGCGTCGATGTGCAGCAAGGCCAGTACCTCCGTGGCAGGACGGGACCCGCGGCGGCCCCGGCCGGGCCCCGTCCAGGTCCCCGCGGCGCGCACGCCGGTCCCGACGTCGTCTCGAATGGCGGCACCAGGCCGCTCCCCGAAGTGCAGCCTAACGTGCCGGGCGGCCCGTCCCCCTGGCCGATCACCCCTGCTTAGGACGTACGGACCGGCTCCCCGGTTCCGGGCGCCCGCCCGCCGCCGCGAGCCGTTCGCGCCGTCCTCGCCGTCCGTGCGCTCGGCGAAGCGCAGCGCGATCACCGCCGGCCGCTTCTTCACCCGGGCCGCGAGCGGCAGCAGGGTGCGGACGAGGCCCCGGCCACCCTCGGGGTAGACCTCGCAGACCCCGGTGACGCCCGGGTGGGCGGTGGTCAGCTCGGCCCGCTCGTCGGCGTTCATCCCGAAGGGCATCGGCGGCGTCCGGTAGTAGCGGTCGCGCAGCTCGCCGCGCACCGACCGGGCGCTGAACCGGCGTGGCACCCTGTCGAGCAGGAACGCCGCCCCGCGGAACCGCTCGGCACAGGCCGCGAGCAGCGCCCGCACCTCGGTGGGCCGCAGGTACATCAGCAGACCCTGGGCGCTGCGCTACCGCACCCCCCGGCGCCCTCACCCCCCTGCTGGACACCCTCGCAGAGGAGGGACTGCTCACCGGCTGGGCCACCGTGATCGACGAACCCGAGACCGCGGCGTTCGGCGGGCCCCACGGCATGGAGACCGCCCACCGGCTCTTCCACACCGACAGCCGACACCTGACAGCCCATGCCGCCAAGCCCGACCCGCCCACCCTCGGCCGCACCGAGACCTTCGTCGTCCTCGCCTCCGCCATGCTCCGCGCCGCCCGCCTCGACCGGCACGAACAGGGCGAGGTCTGGGCCAAGTTCGCCGACCTGCGGGCCGATCCGGCCGGCCCTCGCGACCTTGTCCACGGCGCCGGCCCGTTCGACCGGGTGATCGCCACGGTGAGCACCCGCGCCCCGGCGAGCCCACCGCCGACGGCCGCAGAACCTACGCGACCGGCATCGTCAGCCACGGCCCCGACGCCGTCGCACTCGCCGACCTCGTAGCCGAGCAGATCCGCGCCTGGGACACCGCCTTCCGCGACCGCACCCTGCGCATCGCCCTCCCCCACACCCCCGGCGCCGCCGACCCGGCGGCCGGCCGCTTCGTCCTGGAGCGCCCGAACCACCCGATCACCATCACCTGGGAGTAGCCGCCGTGCGCCCGACCGGTCCCATCCCGGAGCTTCCCGCTGGTCGCCAGGATCCGGCCCGCGTGCCTGCCCCTGAACGCCCGTGTCGGCCGGCTCCGCGAGCTGGCCGACACAGCCTCCCAGCGAGCAGGCCCGGGCCTCGCATCCACCGTCTTCAACCAGGCCGCCCTCCTCGCCTCCGACCTCGACCTGCCCGACTACGCCCGCGAACTCTGCCACCGCCACGCCGCCCTCTACATCGAGGAACACCGTGGCATCGGCCGGCGCATCCTCGACGGCCGACAAGTCGCCGTCCTCGCCCGCGCCACCACCGGCGACCTGCCCGGCGCGCTCGCACTGCTGGAGGACACCGAGACGGGTGGCCCGTGGGAGGACGCGGTCACCGCCGCGCTCACCGCGCTGTGCCGCCCCGGCGACCAACGGGCAGCCGACCGGGCGCTCGGCCACTGCCTCTCCTTCGAGCCGGACGAGGGCCTGGCCGTCTTCACCACCCGCCTCACGCTGACCGCCCTCGACGCGACCGACCCGGACACGCCCGCCGCCCGAAACCTGTTCGCCCACCTGACCAGCCGAACGGGTGAATCCGGCGACGGCTATGCACTGCGCGACCTCCTCACCCACGAGGGTGCCCGACACCGTCTCAACCCGGCCCGGTGCGCGGCCCTCGAACGGGCTCTCGCCGCCTGCGCACTGGGCTCCGCCACCCTGCCGGACACCCTGCGCGCCCGACTGGAGGAGGCGCTGCAGCACGCGCGCGGGGTGCTCGAAAAGTCCCCGTTCGACCCGGGCTCGCCCGGAGGAAATCCACTTGAGCGCCACGTTCGAACAGCATCACCATCAGTCACCTCCGCTCGCGTAAACCCGTCCAACTCCGCTGTACGAGAGCGCACTTGCCGAGCCATTCGCCGACGGACGGCTCCACACGCTCGAACACCGCCTACATCTGGAGGACTTCGTGGACAACCCCATCGGCGTCACCTCTTCCGGCCCACCGGCCATGCCCGCCCGCGATTCCGGGGAGCGTGTCCAGTGATCGACTTCGGCGTACTGACGAACCTCGCCGCACGCGAGGACATCGAACGGATCGGCGTCGGCGTGGTGGTCCGGGACGCCTCCGGACGGATCCTGATGCTCCGCAGGTCCCCGGACGACGTCCTACCGGGCCTGTGGGAGTACCCCGGCGGCGGCCGGGAGGACGGCGAGCCGGTGCCCGCCGGCGCGGCCCGCGAGCTCACCGAGGAGACCGGGCTCACCGGCCTGCCGCTGGAGTACGCGCGGCACCTCGACTTCACCAACCAGCACGGGCGGCGCGTGCGCCAGTTCGTCTTCACCACCGTCGTACCGGACGGCACCCAGATCACCCTCTCCCCCGACCACGACAGCCACCAGTGGGCGTCCCCGGACTCCCTTCCGCCGACCGGCGACGGCCAGCGCGCCGTGATCGAGTGGCTCACCCGGCGTCTGGGCGTCCCGGGTTGGCGGCCCGTCGGCGGCTACCTCACCACCATCGCCCGGCCCAGCTCCTACGGCTGCTTCTTGGTCACCGACCCGCAGGGCCGTGTGCTCGGGATGCGCTCGACCATCAACCCATCCGTGTGGAACTTCCCCGGCGGCAACGTCGAGCACGGCGAGACGCCCTTCACCACCGCCCTGCGCGAGGCCCGGGAAGAGCTTGGCCTCGACCTCGCCGCCGAGAACCCCGAGGTGATCGCCCGGCGGCGTCTGGTCGCCGTCATCCACGAGCAGGCCGGCACCGAGTACCCCGTGCCGGTCTGCGGCTACGTCTTCGACGGCGACGTCCTCACCCCGGAGCAGCAGGCCAGGATCCGGCTCGACCCGGCCGAGCACACCGAGTGGCGGTTCGAGAGCGCGCACGACTGGCGGCGGTTCATGGAACCCGCTCGCTACCAGCGGCTGCGGCAGGTGCTGCGTGCCCATCGTTCCGGCGTCCCGCTGTACCTGGAGCGCCCCACCCCGGCCGACGACGACTTCGAGGGCGTCCTGGTCTTCGTCACCGATGCTGCGGGCCGACTGCTGATGCACCAGCGCGAAGACCGGCCGGGCATGCCGTGGCCCGGCTTCTGGACTCCGGTCGGCGGTTGGCGCGAGTCCGACGAGAGCGCCGAGGAGACGGCGGTGCGCGAGGTCCGCGAGGAGGCCGGCATCGAGATCACCGGGCTGCGGACCCTCCCCGACCCGCACGACGACCTCGGTCTGCCGCTCACCCGCGTCCTGCACGCCGTCCGGGACGGAGACGAGAGTGACCTGCGGCTCGGAGGCGAGGGACTGGCCGTGCGCATGGTCCCCCTCGACGACGTGCTCGGCCTGAAGGTCCCGCCCTACATGCGGCACTACCTGCCGCTGCTCACCGACGCGGCCGACCAGCCGTCCGGGAGGACCGTGTGAATCCGCTCGACGACACCCAACGCCTGGCCGGGACGGAGCCGCCGGCCCTGGCTGTCGGCGTCCACCTCGTCCTGCTCGACGACGACACCGTGCTCCTCGGCCGGCGCCACAACACCGCCTACGCGAACGGCCTGTGGCACCTTCCCGCCGGTCACATGGAGCCCGGGGAGACGGTCACCCGCTCGATGACGCGCGAGGCCGAGGAGGAACTCGGGATCCTCATCGCCGAGACCGACCTCGCGCTCGTCCACACCCTGCACCACCTCGACGCCGACGACGGCCGCAGCCGCCTCCAGTTGTTCTTCCGCCCGGCCCGCTACGACGGCCAGGTCCGCAACGCCGAACCGCACAAGTGCGACGCGCTGCGCTTCTGGCCGCTCGACGGACTCCCGAGCAACACCGTGCCCTACACCGTCCACGCGCTCGGCGAGATCGCCCGCGACAGCGCCCTGTCGACCGTCGGCTGGCCGGCATGAGCGCGCCCCGCCTGCCCCCGGACGCCAATCGGCTGCTGCGCGAGACAGCAGGACGCTACGAGCTGCTGGGCGTGCGCTCCCGCGACCGCGCCGGGCACCCAAGCGTCTGGGAGGTCGCCGACGCCGACGGGTGCCGCCTGTTCGCCAAGCGCCACAAGAACGCGCTCATGCACGAGCGGGAAACCGCGGCCTACCGTCTGCTCGCGCCGGCCCTCGGCGAAAGCCGGGCTCCGTCCCTGCTGGCCGCCGACGCGTCCTCGCTGCTCGTCGTCACCACCGCCCTGCCCGGCGCCCCGGTCATCAGCGCCGCGCTCACCACCGCCGAGGAGCGGGAGGTGTACCGGCAGGCCGGGCAGCTCCTGGCCGCCGTCCACACGCAGCCGACGGTCGGAGCCCCCGTCGGCGAGCACCTGCCCTGGGCCCAGGAGCGCGCACGGGCACTGGCCCGCGCCCGCGACGCCAGCCTTCCGGACATCGAGGTCCTGGCCGCCGCCACCCGTACCGCACCCCCGCCCACCGCGCTCGCCTACTGCCACGGCGACTTCGGCCCGCGGAACTGGCTCGTGCGCCGCGACGGCGACCGGCTGACGCTCGGGCTGATCGACTTCGAACGCAGCCACGTCGAGGCCCCGGCACGCCGCGACCTGATGCGCGTCACCCTCCAACTCACACCCCACCGCCCAGACCTGCGAGCGGCGTTCACCACCGGCTACGGACGCGACCTCACCCCGCGGGAGCGGGCGGCGTGCCGGGCCTGGGCCGCGATCGACTGCCCCGCCGCCCTGCGCTGGGCCCTGGAACACCACCGGGACGAGGAAGTCCTCGGCTACGCCCGCACCGTCCTCGATCTGCTGCGCGACCCGAACACCGTTGTGTGAACGCCCCTTCTCCCCCTACCGGTTGGAGCACACATGCAGTCCCTGCGTCAGACCGTCTGCGTCATCGTCCACGACGAGAAGGCGGGCAAGGTCGCCTGCGTCCACTACGCCAACGACTCCTGGTCCAAGATCCCCGCCTGGACCGTCCCCGGCGGAAAGGTCGAGGAAGGCGAACGCCTCGACGAGGCCGCCGCCCGCGAGCTGCACGAGGAGGCGGGCCTGGTCGTCGCCGCCGAGGAGCTGCGGCTGGTCCACACCATCCAGGTCAAGGCCGGCTGGGACGGCGAGGGCCCGTTCCTGCTCTCCGTGTTCGCCGCGACGTCCTGGCAGGGCGAGCTGACGAACACCGAACCGGACAAGCACCTCGCCGTCCGCTGGGCCGACGCCGGCGCGCTGCCCACCCCGATGTTCCCCACCTCGCACGCCGCCCTCATCGCCTACCTCGCCGGCGATCGGCGGGGGTTCTCCACCTACGGCTGGGACGCCTCGCAGGACCTGCGCGCCCTGGTCGGAGCATGAGATTCCCGGCCGCCACCGCCACGGCCGCCTCCCGGCCCCCTCCCGCCAGCTGACCCGCCCGCCGAGCGCCCCGACCGAGAGGAGCGGCCGTGTCCGCCGCCGACCACTGGAACGACCACTACCAGCAAGGCAAGGGCTTCCGGCCCGTCACCGAAACGGAGGTCGCGCTGCTCGCCGAGCGCCTCGGCCCGGGTGCCGGCCGCCGGGCGCTCGACCTGGGCTGCGGCACCGGCGACTACGCCGCCGCCCTCCACGGCCTGGGCTTCGCCACCACAGGCGTCGACTTCTCCCAGGTCGCCGTCAACACCGCCCAGGACCGGCACCACGACCGTGACGGCCTCGACTTCCGGCTCCTCGACACGGACCGCGGCGGCCTGGGCCTGCTCCCCGCCGGCGAGTTCGACCTCATCACCTGCCGGCTGTTCCTCCCGTTCGTCGACCTCGTGCCGACCGTCGCCTGCGCGCGCCTTCTCCTCGCCCCCGGCGGCCGACTCCTCGTCACCACCCCGCTCGCCGAACGCCAACGCGCCGGCCGGGAGTCGATCGGTCTGCGCTCGGCCGCCCTCGACCTCCTGCGCTCCTTCGGCTGGGCCGCCGTGGCCGAGTACCCGCTCGACGGCCTGCTCTGCCTCCTGCTGACCACCCACCCCGCCCCGGAGAGGACCAGCCCATGACCGCCACCACCCGGCCCGCCGGCCCGGAGGACGCCGACGAACTGCTGCGCCTGCACGTCGCCGTCCTGGACGGCGGCCCGCTCACCGACGAATGGCGCACCACCTTCCGCGACGAGGTTCTTCCGGCATGCCTACTTCCCGCGAATCCGGGCCCGTTTCCGCGCCGAAGAGGCGATCGGTCCGCGATCGACGGCACGCGGATTCCCGGATGAATGAACAAATGCCCCGTCACGACCGGTCCGGAGGGGCCAGGCCTGCGGAATCGTGCTCAGCAAGGAGATGCGAACGCGCCCAGGGGCGTGGTCCCAGAGTGACCCCAGAGGCGGCGAGGCAGCCGCAGTCACTACCTGCGACGGTCCAGGGCCGCGCGCCACGCCTCGGCCGGCCCGCCAGGGATGCCGGCCGCCAGGACAGCGAGGGCCGTGGCGAGCAGTCCAGAACGCCAGGCATGCCACGACGTATTCGTATAAGGATGACCCGGGGTGGAAATACCGCATGATGCATATCGGCGCCATAATTCGACCTTAAACTGCCTATAATGACTCATTTGGCGCATGAAGGAGCACGGCCACGGGGAATATTTGGTGCATTCGCGGAGGAAGTGATCTGGCGATCTAGTCATCGGTCGGGAAGTTCTGCTATTTCTTCTGCTTCCTCCGGCACCGGAGGCGTCAATAAGGAGTAGCAATTGCGCGTCCTTAGTTCCCGAACACGCCCGATGTGGCGGACCGCCGCGATCGTGGCCCTCGCCATGGCGGCGGAGACCGCGACCGTGGTGATGGCGACGGGCCAGGTCATGGCCGCCCCGGTCAGGTCCGGCGCCCTGCCTTCCGCCACTGCCAACACGGCCCCGGCGACACCCCTGTCCTGGGCGGTCTCACCAGAGTCCGTGCACGGTCCCAGCGGCGTCCACTACACCACCAGCGCCACGCCGACATTACGGGCGAAGGCGGTCGACGCCGATGGTGGAACGTACCAGGCCCAGTTCGAAATAACGGCCGATCCGGCGTTCAACGACACCACCTATTCCTACACCGTCAATTCGGCATCCACCGCATCGGGTGTGAACGCGCTGTACACGGTGCCGACGAACCGGGCACTGCCGGACGGCAAACACCTGCGGCTGCGTACCCGGGCTTTCGACGGTACCGACTACAGCGACTGGACCGCGTACACGCCGTTCGTGGTCGACACCACCCGTCCGGCGGCCGCGACCGTGTCGTGCGCCGGCTACGGCGCCGGCACCTGGACCGCCCCGCAGTCCGGCGGCGCGGTCTGCACCCTGGACACCACCAGCGCCGACGGCCAGGGATACGCCTGGGGAATGGACGACGAGGGCACCCCGGAGCGGCTGTACGACACCACCGACGGCACCGGCGGCGACCCGCTCCAGCTGACCGTCGACCCGGCGGCCGGCTGGCACACGCTCTACGTCCGGTCCATCGACGCGGCGGGGAACCTGACGTCCGCCGCCACCGCGTACAGCTTCGGGATCGGAGCCGACGGAGCCGCGCTGCTGACGCCCTCCGAGGGTGACCGCCCGGCCCGTACGGTCACGTTGACCGCGATCGGCCGCACGTCCTACACCGGCGCCACCTACGAGTACCGCCTGGGCGACACCGACAGCTGGAAGACCGTTCCGGCCGGTGACGTGACCGTGGCCTCCAACGGAGGCGCCGTCAGTTGGCCGGTGGCGGTCACCTCCGGCCAGCCTGCCGCGCTCACCTGGAACCTGACCGGCACCCTCCCGAAGGACAGCACGGTCCAGATCCGGGCCCGCTTCACCGACGGCACGAACACCGGCTACAGCCAGACGACCAGTGTGATCGTCGACCGCAACGCCGGCACCGCCCCCCTACAGGGCGTCGGTCCGGGCAGCCTGAACTCGCTCACCGGCGACTACACCCTGTCGGGTGCCGACGTGTCGGTCTTCGGGCTGGCCGTCAACCGCACGGCGTCCTCGCGCCGGCCCGCCGCCGGCGGTGCTCAGGAGGGACAGGTCGCGATCTTCGGGCCCGAGTGGACAGCGGGCACCACCGCCGCGGTCACCGCCTCCGCCTGGTCCTACGTCCAGCAGACCTCGGCGACCTCCGTCGCGGTCGTGCGCCCCGAGGGTGTCCAGGTCAACTTCACCGCCGCGGCGGGCGGTGCCTGGGTACCGGAGACGGGTGCCGAGAGCCTCTCCCTCACCGGCTCCCTCACCGGCTCCTTCACCCTGAAGGACACCGAGGGCGTCACCTCCACGTTCAGCAAGGTGGACGCCTCGTCCACGGTCTGGAACGCCTCCACCAGCTACCGTCCCACCGGTGAGTCGACCACCACGGTCGTTTCGGAGACGGTCGTGTCGGGGTCCACCACGCTCGCCAGGCCGAAGTACGTCATCGCGCCCAGCACCGCCGTCACCAACGCTGCCTGCCAGGCCGCACCGGCGACGGCGGGCTGCCGGGTGCTCGAGTACGTCTACGCCACCGGCACCACCGCCACCTCGGGCACCCCGGGCGACTACCTCGGCCGGGTCTCCCAGATCAAGCTGTGGGCGACCGACCCGGGGGCGAGCGCCGCCACCGCCACCGCGGTGGTCCAGTACGCCTACGACACCGCCGGACGGCTGAGCGCCTCCTGGGACCCCCGCCTGGCGACCCCGCTCAAGGCGGCCTACACCTACGACAGCGCCGGACGCGTCACCACCCTGACCACCGCCGGTGAACTGCCCTGGACGTTCACCTACGGCACCGTGGGCAGCGGCGGCCTCTCCGGCCCGGGCATGCTGCTCGGCGTCTCGCGCCCCACCCTGACGCCTGGCACGACCGCGACCGTCAACGGCACCGCCACCAGCAGCGTCGTCTACGGTGTCCCGCTGACCGGCGCCAAGGCGCCGCTGCAGATGGGTGCCGCGGACGTACGCGCCTGGAACCAGAAGGACGTGCCCGCCACCGGCACGGCGTTCTTCCCCGCCGACCAGGTGCCCGCGTCCGCCAACGGCGCCGACCTCAACGCCGGTGACTACACCAGGGCGACCATCCTCTACACCAACGCCTCCGGACGTCTGGTGAACAGCGCCGAGCCCGGCGGCCACGTCTCCACCACCCAGTACGACCGGTTCGGCAACACCGTCCGCACCCTCGGCGCCTCCAACCGCTCCCTCGCGCTCGGGCTCACCCCGGCCGACATCGCGGCCCAGGCGGAGCTCGGCATCGCCGGTCTGAGCAGCGCCGAACGGGCCGAGCTCCTCGGCTCGTACAACTACTACAACGGCAAGGGCACCCGGCTCCTGGAGGAGTTCGGTCCCCTGCACACGGTCGAGCTGACCAAGGACTTCAAGAGCGGCACCACCGTGCTGGCCCCGGCCGGCAGCACCGTCGCGGCGCGGTCCTGGAAGGTCAACGAGTACGACGTCGAGCGGCCCACCGACGGCAGCGCCACGGTCCAGGACCAGCTCACCACCACCACCTCGGGCCTGCGGGTCAACGGCTACGACTCGCTGCTCACCGACAAGCGGGTCACCTACACCCAGTACGACTGGGCGAAGGGTCTGCCCAAGCTGGTGACCCAGGACTCCGGCGGCCTCTCGCTGACCACCGGCACCGTGTACGACGCCCAGGGCCGCGTCATCGCCGTCCAGCTGCCGGGCAGCACCGGTGGCGACGCCGCCGCCAAGGTCACCGTCTACTGGGACGGCTCCGGCACCACCTCCGACTGGTGCAAGGGGCGCCCCGAGTGGGCCGGTCTGATCTGCTGGACCGGGCCCGCGGGTGACATCACCGGCGGCGGCAGCAACCCGAACGCCCTGGTCGACTCGACCATCACCTACAACCGCTACGGCAAGGCGCTGACCACGGTGGACACCTCCGGCAGCGCGAACCGCACCACCGCGATCACCTACGACGCCGCGGACCGGGTCGTCACCACCAAGATCACCGGCAACCAGGGCCAGGCGGTCCCCGAGGTCACCCAGACCTACGACCCGCAGACCGGCCGACTGCTCACCTCGGCCTCCACCCTGGGCGGAACCATCACCCACGGTTACGACAAGCTCGGCCGCCAGGTCTCGTACACCGACGCGGACGGCGCCACCACGAACACCAGCTACGACGCGCTCGACCGCCCGCTGGTGATCTCCGACAGCGTCCCGTCCACCGTCACCTACAGCTACGACACCACGAAGGAGCCGCGCGGCGTCCCGGTCGGCCTCACCGACTCGGTGGCCGGCGCCTTCACCGCCACCTACACTCCTGACGGCGCCCTGGCCACCGAGAAGCTTCCCGGCGGCTACACCCTGACCCGCAAGCAGGACCCGAGCGGCGCCACCGTCGGCCGGACCTACACCCGGGACAGTGACGGCGCGGTCATGCTCGCCGACAGCATCGTCCAGTCCGTCCACGGACAGGTGACCACCCACAGCTCCAGCAACGGCGTCGGCTCCGTCCAGCGCTACGCCTACGACGGCGCGGGCCGGCTGTCCGAGGTCAAGGACACCACCGGCGGTGTCTGCACGCTGCGCACCTACACCCTGGACAAGCGCGCCAACCGCGTCGCCCAGTCCACGGCCACGGGTGCCGCCGGTGCGGCCTGCCCCACCAGCGGGGCCACGACCAACCACACCTACGACAGCGCCGACCGCCTGACCGACACCGGGTACGCCTACGACGCGTTCGGCCGCACCACCACGCTGCCCGGCACCACCAACGCCTACTTCACCAACGACCTGGTCCAGCAGCAGACCACCGGGGCCAAGCGCACCACCTGGACCCTGGACTCCAACCAGCGGTTCCGCACCGCCAAGGCCGAGACCAACGCCTCCGGCACCTGGAGCACCGACGCGACCAGCGTCAACCACTACTCCGCGGACAACGACACG
The DNA here is from genome assembly GCF_042800875.1 of Kitasatospora sp. NPDC057595. NCBI lineage: Bacteria > Bacillati > Actinomycetota > Actinomycetes > Kitasatosporales > Streptomycetaceae > Kitasatospora > Kitasatospora sp. NPDC057595. The sequence continues at coordinate 60,324 of NZ_JBHVGL010000003.1, forward strand.
CCGCGGTGGATCACCGAGGACGCCGCCGGGAACACCACCCGCAACGTCTCGGGCCTGGGCTCCGGCGTGGAGGCGACCACCACGGCCACCGGTTCGCCCGTCCTGCTGTTCACCAACATCCACGGTGACGTGAACCTGCGGGTGCCGCTCGCGACCGGCAGCACGCCCACCGCCACCGACACCGACGAGTTCGGCAACCTCAAGCCCGGGGCCGCCGGCGGCCGGTACGGCTACCTCGGTGCCTACCAGCGCTCCACCTCGACCCCGGCGGGCGTGACCCTCATGGGCGCGCGCCTCTACAACCCCGCCACCGGCCGGTTCCTCTCGACGGACCCCGTCCACGGCGGCAACGCCAACGCCTACGAGTACTGCTTCGGAGACCCCGTCAACTGCACTGACCTCGACGGCCGCTGGAGCGCGTCCAAGACCCGGTACTACTCCTGGGGCAGCGTCTCGGGCCGGTACTGGTCCCCCTCCTCCTGGACAGGGACCGGCTGGGGCGGGGCCACCGCCACCGCCAACTTCAACAGGCTCTGGACCTGGCGCATCGGCAACTACGGCTGGTACAGCTACCTCATCATCGGTGGCATCACCGCCCTCGTCTCCGCCCTCGCCCCGCCGGCGGCCCCGGCCGCCATCGTGATCGGCGCCGTCGTCTCCATGTACTGGGGCACCATCCAACTGATCGCCAACTGGGCCTCCAACACCGGCAGGTGCCTGGGCATCGGATCCGGAGCGGCGATCTACCACCGCTACTACGTCCCGATGTACGCCACCGGCGCCTACGGCATTCCGTACCGCCGCAACTGCTGACCCACCCCGACCGGACGGGCCGGGCCCGCGACCCGGCACCCCGGGGAGCGGCGGCCCGGACCACCACAAGAGGGGCCTCAAAAAGAGCGGACGCCGCCGGGG